>NZ_JAQMUE010000105.1 GCF_028330985.1 Roseofilum reptotaenium CS-1145
GTTCCGATGATCCTGGAAGTAATTTTGGTGAACCCGGTTCCGATGGTCCTGGAGGTAATTTTGGTGAACCCGGTTCCGATGATCCTGGAAGTAATTTTGGTGAACCCGGTTCCGATGGTCCTGGAGGTAATTTTGGTGAACCCGGTTTCGATGGTCCTGGAGGAGATCGCGCTCCTGCTCCAGACCCAGATCCGCAAGAGAGATCGCAACCCCAAGCTGGCCCTGAACCCGCAGAAGACCAACCTGGCCCCCGACAACCTAGTGCTCAGGGAGAAGAAGGCCAGGACGCTGGCCAACCCAGCCCAAATGCTCCTGCCGCTGACCGAGTTGCTCGTGTAGAAGGGTTGAGAGAGGCACGAGCCAATGTGCATACGGAGATAGATGCTGGCTATTTCAATGATGCGGTGTTATCCATTGATGGATTATTTAGTGATGAATTATCCGTTTATACTGGAGAAGAATATGAAGTTGATGAGAATCTTCAATCTGTCGAAAAATTCCAAGAGCGTCTAGCTGAAATTGAGGAACTGACTGGCAAAACAACTGTGATTTCTTATGTGATCGCTCGACCCGATCAACTGGATTTAATCTTAGTCACTCCGAGAGGAGATTCAATCTACACCAGTGTTCCAGAGGCAAAACGAGAGGAGTTACTCGAAGCGATCCAAAACTTCAGAGGCGAATTGACCAATCCTCGTAAACGCAATAGCACCAGTTATTTGCCCTATGCACAAAAACTCTATCAATGGTTAATTGCACCCATAGAAGATCAGTTAGAAGAGGTTGGAGCAGATGTTTTAGTCTTCAGTATGGATGTGGGATTGCGATCGCTCCCTGTGGCAGCTCTGCATGATGGCGAACAATTTCTAGTAGAGAAATATAATTTGGGATTAATTCCTTCGCTATTGCTCACCGATACCCGATACCAATCCTTAGAAAATGCCGAAGTCCTAGCCTTTGGAGCCTCTCAGTTTAGTCAACAAGCACCTTTACCCGCAGTTCCTATCGAGCTGGATACGATCACGAAGGATTTATGGAGAGGCAAATCCTTTTTAAATAACGACTTTACCCTCAATAACTTGATGTCTCAACGCCAGTTTTCCCCTTCGGCGATCGTGCATTTAGCAACCCATGCTGAATTCAAGCCTGGATCTCCTCAAAATTCTTATATTCAACTGTGGAATGAACAACTGACCTTAGATAATTTAAGAACATTAGGATGGGATAATCCCCAAGTTGAACTTTTGGTGTTAAGTGCCTGTCGTACCGCAGTTGGCGATCCATCCGCAGAGTTAGGATTTGCAGGATTGGCCGTACAAGCGGGGGTGAAAACGGCTGTAGCGAGTCTTTGGTATGTGTCTGATGAGGGAACATTAGCCCTGATGACCCAATTCTATGATTACTTGAGGAATGCCCAGCTTAAATCCGATGCTCTCCGAGAGGCACAGCTTGCTATGCTTAGGGGTCAAGTGAGTATTGAAGGAGGACAATTACGGGCCACTCGAGGTGGAAATGTTTCTCTACCTTCGGTATTAGCCGATGTGCCAGAGCGACATTTAGCCCATCCCTATTATTGGTCGGGGTTTACGATGATTGGTTCGCCTTGGTAATTGGAGTATTATATTTGATGGCTGAGGGAATGACACAGAGGTGTTAAAAGTTAGCTTAATCTCGAAAAAAAGAGGATAGAATGTGGCATTCTATCCTCAAAGACAGGAATCTATGTGGGTCATCCATCCCTTTTCCGGTAAAATGGGGTCTCTATTCGTATCTTTCCAGAAGATGACCGTTAGCTGACTGAGTAAACAGATGTCTGAAGTCTCTAAACCGGCTGGATCGCTAGTGATTATTGGGGGGGCACTCCGGTATAATAACCATGAAGTTTGGCAGCGAATTGTGGAATTATCCGGGGGAAAAGGGGCTAAAATTGCAGTTTTTCCCACAGCAAGTCGTAATCCTCAAAAGACCAATTATACAGTTAATGCTTTAAATGAACAGGGTGCAGAGGCGATCGCCATTCCGGTGGCGGTAAAAAATCGTGATGTAGATTACCGAAAAGCCGTTTATGACCCCCAACTGTTAGCTCAAGTTCGTGAATGTAATGGAGTTTTTTTCACGGGTGGAGATCAGTCCTATATTACCCAAGCTTTGTATGCAGAATCGGGTGGACATACCCCTATGCTCGATGTCATTTGGGAGATTTATCGTCAAGGAGGAGTGGTTGCAGGAACCAGTGCGGGAGCAGCGATCATGAGTACTACCATGTTTCGCCATCCTCCTGATATTTTAGATGTGATGAAATTTGGGGTTCACTGGGGAAGAGAAATTAATCGAGGGTTAGGCTTTATTGGCCCAGATTTTTTTGTCGATCAGCATTTTTTAGTCCGAGGACGGTTAGGGCGATCGCTCGTCATTATGCAAACTATTGGTTATAAACTGGGATTTGGTATTGATGAAAATACGGCTCTCGTAGTGCAAAATGATGAAGCCGAAGTCATTGGCGATCAAGGGGTGCTAGTAATGGATTTATCAGAGGCCTATGATGACCCCAAAATCCCCGAATTCAATCTTGATGGCATTCGACTCAGTTATTTAGGAAAAGGCGATCGCTACCACTTGCAAACCCAAAAAATAAGCTTAAGCCAAATTAAGTTAAATGGTGATAAAATTGACCCGAACGATCCCTATTTTCAGCCTTATATGAGCGGCGATCGCTTCTACCCCGATTTATTAGCTCATAGCGTCCTTGATGATCTCCTTGCTCACCTTATTGATAGTCAACAACAGGAAGCGATTGCTCTAGCGTTTAACCCCTTATCCTCAGATCGCAAAGCCTGTCTAGGTTTTAAGTTTACATTTTGGAAAGGACAAGATAGTCTAGGATATTACACGGGTGCATTGGGCGTAACGAGCTACACAGTTTTAAACATCTATGCTGCGGTAAAACCCATACAGATGAAACCCGTTTTATATGACGAACTGAAGTCACCTTAGATGTTAAAAAGCCCTTTAGAAGTTGGTCGAATTGCTCAACAAAAAAAACGTCGCCAAAACCTGTGGATCGAATTAGGATTGGTCATTGCTATTGCCCTAATCTTAATGATCCTCATGCCGTTTATCCTGCCTCCCTTTCGGTTAAACCTATTGGGGCGATTTCTAGCTTTAGCTATTGTTGCTCTCGGTATCGATGTCATTTGGGGCTTCACGGGACTGTTGAGTTTGGGGCATGGTGTATTTTTTGCCCTGGGAGGTTATGCGATTGCCATGCATATGAAACTACAAATTCCTCCCGACTCCAGTATTCAACTGCCCGAATTTATGACTCTCTATGGAGTCACAGAACTTCCCTGGTTTTGGGAACCCTTTGGCCCCTTTCCAATCGCTGCTTTAGCCGTTATCTTGGTTCCGGCATTATTAGGAGGATTTTTAGGTTATTTAGTCTTCCGAAATCGCATTCGCGGAGTTTACTTTTCTATCCTCACCCAAGCCTCAACCATTGTATTCTTCAACTTTTTCAATGGTCAACAAAAACTGATTAATGGAACTAATGGCCTCACCGACTTTAAAACTCTCCTGGGCTTTACTGTCAACGACCCGAAAACTCAAGTCGGATTTTATCTGATTACTATTCTCTTTTTAGCCCTAACTTATGCCCTGTGCCGTTGGCTGACAAGCGGTCGCTTCGGTCGTCTCTTAATTGCTATTCGCGATGATGAAAGTCGAGTGCGTTTTTCTGGTTATAACCCGACCGGTTACAAAGTTCTCGTGTTTGCTATTTCTGCTGGATTAGCTGGATTAGCTGGGGCCTTATTTACCCTACAAACCGGTATCATTTCTCCCAAAGCGATGGATATTGCTTTCTCAATTGAAATGGTGATCTGGGTTGCTGTGGGAGGAAGAGCGAGTTTAGTCGGTGCAATTTTAGGGGCGCTTTTGGTTAACTTTGCCCGCAGTGGATTAAGCGAACAATTTCCAGAAATTTGGCTTTTTTTCCAAGGAGCATTATTCTTAATTGTGGTGATGGTATTGCCTAGTGGGGTTGTGGGGTGGTTGAGAACCGATGGCTGGAATTGGATACAAGCACGTTTGGGCAACACAACCGTCGTGACTTATCCCAGTTTAGACCAAGACCCGGAAGTGCAAAGAGAGCGGGAACAGTTTGAAGAAAAATCATGAGCAACGCTATTCTAGAGATTGAAAATTTAACTGTTGATTTTGATGGCTTTAGGGCGCTGAATCAACTTAATTTTAGTATGGAACCCGGGGAACTTCGGGTGATTATTGGTCCGAATGGAGCGGGAAAAACTACGTTTCTAGATGTGATTACAGGCAAAACTCAGCCCACAACCGGACAAGTTCATTTCAAAGGTCTGAATACTCGCCGTTTAGCTGAACATCAAATCGCCCGTTTAGGCATTGGTCGCAAGTTTCAAACCCCACGAGTTTATCTGAATCTCACCCCAAGGGAAAACCTGGAACTAAGCTGTAATCCTAATAAGAACGTATTTTCGACGCTCTTGAGTCGTCCTCCAGGGAGCGATCGCCAGCGCCTGAATCACCTGCTCGATATTACCGGACTTTCCCTGAAGGGCGATATTCAAGCGGCTCTCTTATCCCATGGGGAAAAACAACGCTTAGAAATTGGCATGTTAGTCGCCCAATCCCCCGATCTTTTATTAGTCGATGAACCGGTTGCGGGGTTAACTGATGAAGAAACGGAACAAACCGGAGATTTATTACTGAGTTTAGCTGAAAGTCACTCTATTATTGTCATTGAGCATGACATGGAATTCGTCCGCCAAATTGCCCGTAAAGTCACCGTCTTACACCAAGGTTCTGTACTTTGTGAAGGCTCCATAGAAGAGGTGCAAAACGATCCACGGGTGATTGAAGTCTACCTCGGACAATCAGAATCAGACGATCCGAAGTCAATAGATTCGCTATAAAGCAGGACATCACAGATCATAGGCGATCAATCTAGACAGTTTCCCCATTACCCCTTACCAGCTTGAAGCACTATAATCATGAACCAAGACCTATCCTCCCAACCCATTTTAAAGGTATCTGGCTTGAATGTTTATTATGGAGAAAGTCATATTCTACGGAATGTGGACTTAGGAGTGAAACCGGGCCAAATGGTCTGTTTAATTGGTCGTAATGGGGTGGGGAAAACGACCCTGCTCAAGACCATTATGGGAGTGTTAAAACCTCGCAGTGGCGATATTTATCTAGAAAAGCAAAGTATTGTCGGTCTGTCCCGCGATCGCCGCGCTAAACTCGGTATTGGGTATGTGCCCCAAGGTCGGGAGATTATCCCCAGAGTCACCGTCAAAGAAAACCTGCTCCTAGGTTTGGAGTCTGGACGTGCAGGGAAAAAGAAGGAGATCCCCCCCTATATTTACGAGCTATTTCCCGTCCTAGAGAGCATGTTATGGCGCATGGGAGGGGATTTGAGTGGAGGACAACAACAGCAATTGGCGATCGCCCGCGCTCTCATGGGCCGTCCGCAACTCCTGGTTCTTGATGAACCAACTGAAGGCATTCAACCCTCGATTATCCTCGAAATTGAAGCAGCCGTGCGTAAAATTATTGAAACGACAGGGATCTCTGTACTCCTGGTTGAACAGCATCTGCACTTTGTCCGTCAAGCTGACTGGTATTACGCCATGCAGAAAGGGGGGATCGTTGCCTCCGGGCCAACTGAAGAACTCAGTCAAGATGTGATTCAGGAATTTCTAGCCGTTTAGAGAAACGACCAGACTAAAATGGCGATCGTCACTATAAACGCAATATGATTAATCCAATCATCAGAAGTCCAGTCTTTAAACATAATCAGTCTTCATTTAAGGTCTAGAGTCTACAGCGTAGATTATAGCGCTCTGTGATAAGTTAGGGAGGAGATCCTCTAGCAATAGGCAATAGGGAAAATCTGATTTTCCCCTTTTCTTAAACTCCTTAATATTATGGCGATTGAAATTGAACGCAAATTTCTAGTAAATGGGGAAAGTTGGCGTGGATTAGGTACAGCCACCCACTATCACCAAGGTTATATTCGCACTCAAAATCATCAGACCGTTCGTGTGCGGATTGCTGGCGATCGCGGCTACTTAACCCTGAAATCCTTAGCCTCTGGGTCTTCTGGCATTCATCGCTTAGAATATGAATATCCAATTCCCTTAGAAGATGCTCAGGAAATGCTAGAGTATTTGTGCGATCGCCCCCAAATCGACAAAATTCGCTATACCCTAAATTGGGGTGGCATGGTTTGGGAAATTGATGAATTCGCTGGAGAAAATCAAGGATTAATTCTGGCAGAAGTTGAACTCGCCGATGCCAATCAAGACATTGAATTACCCGAATGGGTCGGTCAAGAAGTTTCCGAAGATCACCGTTATTTTAACTCTTATTTAGCGAACCATCCCTATAGTCAATGGAAACCTTAAGGAATACCCTAATATTCCAAGTTTTACCCGACTCGATCGATCAATAGTATGCAAGCGGAAAAGCCTGAATCTCACTTAGATGTCAAGAGGGCACGATCGCAGTGCATCAAAAAGCCCAGAGAACGGGGTCATATTCTAGGTAATCTGTAACGGTGGAGCCGATCGCCTCAATCTCCTCTAGTTCTGCCTCAGAAAGCTGTATTTCTGCGGCGATCGCGTTATCTTGCACTTGTTGGACATTGCGAAAACCGGCGATCGCATGGGTGCGCGGTTGAGCCATGACCCACGCCAGAGCCAGTTGTGCTAAAGTACACGCTTTTTGAGCAGCGATAGGGCGTAATTGTTCTAGGGCCTGTTGTACTCGTTGGTAGTGATCTCGATTGACAAACAGCTTGTTTTTCGCCCGATGATCGCCAGGAGGAAATTGATGATCCGGACCGAATTTACCCGTGAGTAATCCTTGGCAGAGGGGAGAATAGGCAAGAATTGACCAATTCTGCTCGATGCAATAGTTTTGAATTTCCCCTTCAATGGCGCGCCAAAACAGGGAATAGGGGGGTTGTAAACTGTCAATGGGGCCATATTGCCGTGCTTCTTCCATTTGCGCCACAGAAAAATTAGACACCCCGATCGCCCGAATTTTGCCCTGTTGCTTTAACTCGACCATGGCTTGCATCGTTTCGGCGATCGGTACGATCTCACTTCCCCAACTGCCAGAGGGCCAATGCAATTGATACAAATCAATATAATCCGTTTGTAAATTCCTTAACGACTGCTCGCAGGCCGCGATCGCTGCATCATAGCGAAAATCACTCACCCATAACTTAGTCACAAAAACCATCTGATCTCGCACATCCCGCAACGCTCTGGCTACCAGACGCTCAGAATCCCCATTCCCATACTCGGATGCCGTATCGACCGTCGTTATTCCCGCCTCGAAACCCGCTCTTAGCCCTTCAATCAGCTCCTCCTCATCCGTACCGGCCCACATGCCTTTATCCGCTTGCCAAGTCCCCAGAATAATGGGTGTAATCTCAATCTCCGTATTGCCTAAAACATAAGTTTGCATGATTCTCCCTCCTTCACTAATTTAGAACCGGTTGTTTTCAGCAACTATGTCCTTCATTGTTGTGCTTTAGCGCAGCAACAAACCTAGTATTCTTAAGCGCGAGAAGCCCTCAATTGCCCACAAGCAGCATCCGCCTCTAAACCCCGCGAATAGCGCACACTCACCGCAATATGGTGCTTCGTCAAAATCTCCTGAAACTGCTGAATGCGCTGGCTATTGGGACGCTGATAATCAACTTCACTAATGGGATTGTAAGGAATTAAATTAACATGATTTTGAAATCCCCGTAGGAGGTGGGCCAATTCCACAGCATGTTGGGGCAAATCGTTCACGCCTCCCAATAAAATATATTCAAACGTAATCCGCCGGCCAGTAAGCTTAACGTACTCCCGACATTCATCCATTAATTGGGGCAGCGCATATCGCAGAGCGCTGGGAATTAATTTTTCTCTCAACGCTTGATTTGAGGCGTGGAGACTGACGGCGAGGGTAATTTGCAGTTGAGCTTTGGCGAATTGGCGAATCCGTTTGGCAATACCGACCGTAGAAACAGTCATTTGTCGTTGGCCAATCCCCACATCTTTATTTAAACAGTGGAGCGATTTTAAGACAGAATCCAAGTTGAGTAGGGGTTCACCCATTCCCATAAAGACAATATGACTGACGCGCCGCCCAAAGTCATTTTGTACCGTTAAGACTTGATCGACAATTTCGTGGGATTGGAGATGGCGGACAAATCCCCCTTTACCCGTAGCACAGAAATCGCAACCCATGGCACATCCAACTTGGGAGGAAACACAGACGGTGAGCCGTTTAGCAGTAGGAATACCGACGGTTTCAAGAATTTCTCCGTCTTGGAGTTGCAGGAGATATTTAATCGTGCCATCGGGGGCGATCGCCCGATAATGGAGCGTAGAACGACCGATATTAACCTGAGCCATTTCCTGTCGCCAAGCTTGGGGAAATACCGTAATTTCTGGCAGCGATCGCGCCCCTTTTTGATAAAGCCACTGGTGTAATTGGCGGCCTCGATAGGCAGGTTGCCCGCGATCTTGAACCCAAGTGGTGAGAGACTCTAAGGATTGACCGAGTAAGGGGGAGTCTAGAACAGGAGATGATATAACTGGAGAATTGATATTAGATGCTTTCGGGGAAAGAGACATTGATGATTGGTCTTGAGATTGGGTGGAATAGTTCTATTTTGCCCTTAGCCTTTGAATTTGCCTCTCCTGGCCCGATTATTTTCCAAATTGGTAATTTGGCGATCCGTTGGTATGGCTTGTTAATTGCTTCGGCAGTCTTGTTGGGAGTAACCTTGTCCCAGTATTTGGCTCAACGTCGTGGTGTGCATCCCGATGCGATCTCAGATGTAGCGATTTGGTTAGTGCTGGGGGCGATTCCTGCGGCGAGACTGTACTATGTGTTATTCCAATGGCCCAATTATGCTGACCGTCCAGGGGAGATCTTCGCTATTTGGAAAGGGGGAATCGCCATTCATGGAGCGATTTTAGGAGGACTGTTGGCTGTATTGATTTTTGCACGACTGAACCGGATTTCGTTTTGGATGTTAACGGATTTAGTTGCTCCGTCTCTAATTCTGGGACAGGCGATCGGGCGCTGGGGTAACTTTTTTAATTCAGAAGCCTTTGGTAAACCGACAGATTTACCCTGGAAGTTATTTATTCCCGTCGATCGCCGTCCCCTAGAATATGTTGAATTTGACTATTTCCACCCCACGTTTCTTTATGAATCGCTCTGGAATCTGCTAGTTTTTGCTCTGCTTCTGGCACTATTCTTTTATAGCTTAAACCGCAAACCGCCCCTGAAACTGGGTACGATATTTATGGTGTATATGATTGCCTATAGCCTAGGTCGGGTCTGGATTGAGGGACTGCGTACCGATAGCTTAATGTTGGCAGAGTTCAGAATTGCCCAGTTGGTGAGTTTAGGGGCAATTTCTTTGGGGGTTTTGGGCTTGGTTTGGCTTTATGGCTTCGATCGCCCGTTGCCGGATGTAGTGTCTACGACAGATAACAATGCCTAAATTGCAGCAAATGAGCCAAAAAAAGCCCCGGAGGCTAACCTCCAGGGGCTGGATCAGGGTGCATCTACCATTTCTTTATTCCCTTGAATCCCAAAACCGATCCGGAAGACTTGACCGATTTTTGTTCATTTGTCTGTTCATAACCTAGGAAAAGAGCACGTGGAATTCTTATTACGTCTATCTCGGAATATCGATCGCCTGAATGAGCGCATTGGCAGAGCGGCCTATTGGCTCACTTTGGTGATGGTCGGAGTCGGTTCTTGGAATGTCTTTGGACGCTATGTGGGGCGGGCAGTTGGGCAAAATCTTAGCTCCAATGCCCTTTTGGAAATTCAATGGTATCTGTTCGATTTGGTGTTTCTTTTAGGCACAGCTTATACCCTGAAACACAATAATCATGTACGGGTGGATGTGATCCAAAGTCGCTTAACTCCGAAACAAAAAGCCTGGGTAGATTTAGTGGGTTCCCTACTCTTTTTAATTCCGTTTTGTACGATGATTCTCTTCTATTCTACTGGGTCAGTTGTCAACTCTTGGAAACTGCTAGAAAACTCCCCCGATCCTGGTGGTTTGGTGCGCTACCCGATTAAAACCATGATTTTGGTGAGTTTTGGTTTACTGATTCTACAAGGAATTTCCCAAGCAATTAAAAACTTAGACTTTGTTGTCAACCACTCCGACAAAACCGACTAATAACCAGTTTTCCCTATTCTCGATTACCGATTACTAGCCCATTTGATGATAGGGTATTCACATTCTGTTTCCCCTCATCTGACATGGCTTTGGATTGGCTTGGCCCTCTTATGTTTGTCGGAGCGCTGTTTCTGCTGGCGATCGGTTATCCGGTAGCTTTTTCCCTTGGCGCTACTGCTCTTCTGTTTACCCTCATCGGTATGGCAGTGGGGACGTTTGACCCTATCTTGTGGTCAGCGATGCCCGAGCAGATTTTCGGCATCATGAAGAATTTTACCCTGCTGGCGATTCCCTATTTTATTTTCATTGGTTCGATGCTGGAAAAGTCCGGTATTGCCGAGAATTTGCTGGAAACCATGGGGATTTTGTTTGGCAGAGTGCGGGGGGGTTTAGCGATCGCCGTTATCCTAGTTGGAGCGCTTTTAGCTGCAACCACCGGAGTCGTCGCAGCAACCGTCGTGGCAATGGGTTTGATTTCTTTACCGACAATGCTGCGCTATGGGTACGATCGCTCCCTCGCTGCAGGAGTGATTACAGCATCGGGAACTCTAGGACAAATTATCCCCCCTAGCGTCGTGTTAGTGGTACTCGGAGACCAATTAGGGGTATCCGTTGGGGATCTATTTATGGGGTCATTAATTCCCGGTTTGTTGATGACCACAGCCTTTTTAATCCATGTATTGGTTATTGCTAATATCCGTCCCGATCTGGCTCCCCCCCTTCCGGCTGAAGTCCGCAAAGCGCCAGGGTTGGGAATGCGCGTCCTCAAAGTGATGATTCCGCCCATTTTACTGATCTTCATGATTTTGGGGAGTATCTTCTTTGGCATTGCCACTCCCACAGAAGCGGGTGCAGTGGGCTGTTTAGGGGCGATCGCCTTAGCCTCTGCCAATCACCAACTCACTTGGACCAGTTTGCAGGAAGTCTGCGATGTCACCTTACGCACCACTTGTATGGTGGTATTTATCTTAATCGGCTCCAAAGCCTTTAGTTTAGTCTTTCGCGGTTTAGGGGGAGAGCGTCTAGTCCGGGAATGGTTTACGAATCTACCGGGAGGAGCGATCGGATTTCTCATCATCAGTATGGCGATCGTCTTTATCCTGGGCTTTTTCATTGATTTCTTTGAAATCGTCTTTATCGTCGTTCCCATGTTTGTCCCCATCGCCCAACAATTTAACTTAGATTTGGTTTGGTTTGGCGTAATTTTGGGGGCTAATATGCAAACCTCTTTTCTCACCCCTCCCTTTGGCTTTGCCCTCTTCTATCTACGCGGTGTCGCCCCCCCAGAAGTGCGAACGGAGGAAATTTACCAAGGAGCTATTCCGTTTATTATTCTGCAATTAATTGTGATGGTGTTACTGATTCTTTTCCCTGGTATTGTGAGCTTTTTACCTTCGTTGAAGTTGTAATCCCATTTCTCTTTAAGCTTGCCACTAATGTATCCTGAGGAAACAAGGGACTTAGAGCAACCTATTAAGGGCATCTTCATAGAGAAATGGGATTAGGGCCAGAACACTAACCGTTGAATATACGGCTGCGCCATTTATTCAAGCGAGCTTCTCCAATAGTGGCGTAGCGTCGGGTTTCAGCAAGCTGTTCTTGCAACAAGGCAATCAGAGCTGATTGTGCATCTGCCTGTTGTTGCAGGGAAGCCGATGTCTCCTCAGAAGCAGAGACCACCGAAGAGCGCCAATCACTTTTGGCTTGTGTTGCTCCGATCGCCGCAAAGGGGCGTAAATCGGCCAATTGCTTTTGCAAGCGATCGATTTCCTCCGCTTGCTCCTGCATCCTTTGCTGCAAAGCCAGGTCGTTAGCGGCTTGCTCTGCTGTAATGCGTGTTGTCGTCATGAACTGATACTTAGGTCTGAGCACCTCTGCCAGGATTTCACTGACATCCTTGACCTTGAGCTGTCCATAGGGCGAATTTTGGATCAGGGCACGGGTCAATTGTGGTTTATTTTGAGTGGCCAAATCCTTATCGCTACTCGAAGCACTCCGCAGTAATTGCAACATATTCGTAAATTCCAGCATCGATTGCCCTGGCTGGGTGCGATAGCCCCGATAATAGGGTACAATGCTTTCCCCAAAGGTCGTCTGATACTCATCGCTATCCAAATAAGTATCAATATCGGCCTCAAACCCGCTCTGGTCCAAAACGGTGCTGTGGTAGCGCATTTCCTCGAAATTATCAGGCGCGCGTCCGAGTAGATGCTTAAAGTTCAGCTCGATTGCCCGGTATCGATAGCAATTTTCAAAGAAACGGGAACGATAGAGATCTGACTTGGCCACCTGGCGGACAAATTCGCGCACACTCAATTGTCCCCGTTTCAGTTGGGACTCAGGAACGGTAAGCCGCTCGCTTTCCATCACATGGGCATTGCCCAACACCTGGCGGTAAACTGCTCG
This sequence comes from Roseofilum reptotaenium CS-1145, assembly GCF_028330985.1. Classification (NCBI taxonomy): domain Bacteria; kingdom Bacillati; phylum Cyanobacteriota; class Cyanophyceae; order Desertifilales; family Desertifilaceae; genus Roseofilum; species Roseofilum reptotaenium. Next base: position 12,656 of record NZ_JAQMUE010000105.1, read on the forward strand.
GATCGCGATCTGGGCATCAGTATCCGAGAAACCAGAACACAGTTCAACCGGTGCGGTTTCCTTAAAAGGCTGGTATGCCTGATAGAATTGCGCCGATCGATCCTCTGATGGTGCGATAATCCCCATGGAATTCCTCCAACTTAATATAAAATGTGAATAAACTTTTGTCTGCTTATTAAAAGTCGCGCAAGACAAGCTTAACAGCATGGCATGACAATATCAATGCTTAAAAGCTGTAAGGATCTGCAAAATCATTTATTCTCAAATAAAGCATTCATACCAATTCTCTATTTTGATGAATATCTTGTTTTTAGGTGCGGGTGTCATTTTAGCGTTAATGACGATCTCCATTATCCTCGATCTGGTTACCGCTCGTCGCTATGAGTCCTCCGCTTCCGTCGCCAACACCTACGACCAATAGACAGAAGAAGGGATATTAGAATTTTACTGGGGCGAACCTCAAGGGGTTACAAGGCAGCTCAAAGGTCGCTATAGCGACCTTTTTCGGTGGTATTTTGCTGAAAACATCAACTGAAAGTTGGCGATCGCTAAAAGAGGTAAAGTAGTTATGAGGAGATAATGACTTGAGAATGGGTTTGACAAGATTGGTAAAAGAATCTACCATAGGCGAGAATATTATTTAAATATTTGATGATAGAATACCATATTTTATCCTCTTTTTTCCGGCATTAAGCTAACATTCAACACTTCTGGTACATTGGCTACCAAATTAGATGAGCTTACCCTGTGTTTTATGCCCCGTTTTATCCTTAACTATCTCCCTGTGTTTTTCCGGCAACCATTCCTGAATTTATCCATAACTATTAAATCCTTTTGCTTCCTTAGAATTTGGAACAATTGAAAGACAGAAAAAACTCCAGGACAGACTGATTTTTTGACCTTTAATTAAGTTTCCCCTTACCCACCCTCACAGTCAAACGATCGACACTTGGTTCTAACAATACACTTTACTCTGTACACGAGTGACGTTGCACAAGCATAAGATGTGTAGCTGGGGAATCGAACCCCAGAGCCGCTTGTTGCTCTACCAAGGAGTCCAACTTAACCCAGTTGGAGAGGGTTGTGCCCGCTTCAGTTTGAGTGCTACCAACTTGTTCTATTTTAATTCTTTTGGGTTCATTCGATCAAATCATGAGTCCAATTAGCCTGTTGGATTCTTGCATCTAAGATCCGATACTCCTTGGCTAATTTATCCGCAGATTTTTGGATATCGGCAACGGTAACAGAACTAACAAATTTAATTTCGGTTTTACTATACCGATTAGACGTAGGGGTGGCTTCTGCGGCTAATCTAGTATACAAAGAATGTTTGAGTTTGAGATTATCTCGTTGAGCTAATGCCTCTATCATAGAGAGACCATTGTCCAATTGGATTGCATTATTGGTTTGGGTTATTTTGACGACTAGCTTGCTGAATGCTTTTGCCGTTTTGTCATATTCCTTGAGTAGAGTATTGGGGTCTTCAGCAGGAGTATCTCCTTCTTGATGTTTGGCATTTCGTAGAATGCGATCGCGCAGTTCTTGCAACTGACGACTCAGTGCGGCTCTCTCTGTTAAGGCTTCTGCTAATTTCATTTTGATATCGCTGTATATTTATATATCTTCTGATTCTAGCAAACATTGATGAAAGAGAGCGTTTATAACAGCAAAGAGTCGATCTAAATCACTGGTAATATAAGGAACTGAGTTACGGGTAAATTCATCTCCTTTGAGTTGTCCAAACTCCCAGACTCGACCATTAGAAACAATGCCAATAATTTTCTGTTCCCAATCTTCATTTATTTTCTGAATAGCTACCAATTCAGCCAGACATTGCCCCCACCCTTCCTCAAATTTATCTTGTTTGGCTTCGATAACCAGAAAATAGGGTTTATCAAAAATGAGATGACCTAAAGGATTGAGTCGAGCAACCACATAATCGGGTTGCCCGTAAAGGGCTTCATCATAAGTGAGTGTGGGGTGACTCCACAAGACTAATTTATCATAATAGGCTTTCCAAACTTCTTTTAAGATGGGGTAAATTAAGTTTTCACAAATGGCATATTCGGAATGATAAATGGCTCCATGGGTGAGGATGAAATCTAGGTCTTTGCGAAAACTTTCCTTAACCGTAAAGGGTACCTCTTGTACAAAGTTGGCGATACGATGCTTGATTTGGAATTTTTGGGCGACATCAGCGATACTTTTATATTGGCTAAAAGGCATAAATACAGCCTCCTATAGCGCGTAGCTTCATTCTTGTATCATACCTTGGCCGGCTAACCAGCCAGTTGTCCAAGCATTTTGGAAGTTGAAGCCGCCGGTAATGCCGTCGATATCGAGAATTTCACCGGCAAAATGCAGGCCGGGACAACAGCGACTTTCTAGGGTTTTAAAGTTGACTTCTTTGAGGGGAATGCCGCCACAAGTGACAAATTCTTCTTTGAAAACGCCTTTGCCACTAATTTGATAGTGGTCTTGAGTAAGGGTTTGTAGGAGTTTATTCAGTTGTGTTTTGGAGAATTGCGCCCACTGTAGACGATCGCCAATTCCTCCTTTTTCCAGTAAATATTGCCACAGACGACGAGGAATCGGAACGGGACAATTCGCCCATAGGGTTTTTGCCCCTAATTGGGATTTAACCTTTAGCAGCAGTTCTCGCACATCATCCGGTCGAGATTGGGGTAACCAATTGACCCTCAAAGAGGTTTGATACTGAGTTTGTTTTAAATCTCTTGCGCCCCAAGCGGATAGCTTCAAAATTGCTGGGCCGCTGAATCCCCAATGGGTGATTAAAACCGGGCCGGTTTGGGTTAATTTTAGGTCTGGTAATTCGACTCGCGCTTCGGTGACCGAAATTCCGCTTAACTCGCGCAGTGCCGAATCATTAATTTTGAATGTAAACAGGGAAGGAACGGGAGGAATGAGGGTATGGCCGAGACGTTGAGCGAGTTGATATCCGCTCGGATGACTTCCCGTTGCGAGCAAAAGGCGATCGCCCTTCAGTTCCAGCAACTCTTGACCCGACTTCACCTGTACCCGAAACTGACGATCTTCTATATTCACTCCCAGTACTGGGGAACGGGTATGGATCTCAACTCCCAGGGTTTTCGCTTGTTGGATTAAACAATTGGCGATCGTCTGGGAATCATCGGTGACGGGGAACATGCGGCCATCGCTTTCCGTTTTTAGAGAAACTCCGTGTGACTCAAACCAGGCGATCGTATCGCTCGGTTGAAACCGGGTAAACGCCCCCCGCAAGGCCTTTGCTCCCCTGGGATAGGACTGCACCAGAGCGGCCGGATCGAAGCAAGCATGAGTCACATTACACCGGCCTCCTCCAGAAATCAGCACCTTAGATAACAGGGTTTTGCCCGCTTCCAGGAGCATCACCTCAGTGTGGGGATGAGCAGTTTTGCAGGATATGGCTGCAAAAAAACCGGCCGCTCCCCCTCCAATAATCAAGATCCCATCATTACCCATTAATCTTCTGGTTCAAAATCCTCTTTACCCACACCACAAACTGGACAGACCCAATCATCGGGAATATCTTCAAACGCTGTACCAGGTTTAATCCCACTATCGGGATCTCCTTCTTCGGGATCGTAGACATAGGCACAAACCGTGCAAACGTATTTTTTCATAACTCCCCCTTGAGTCTCTGAATAATCCCGATTCTAAGCCTTCACCATCTCCGTAAACCGAATCTTAAGATAATCTTCCTCCATTTTCGCCCCGGATGGATTTAAAGCGGCCAAAGATTGGGGTAAAACCAAATTGCGCCGATGGTTACCAATGCGTACATTTAACTCATCTCCGGTTTTATTCAACTGGATTTGGTCTTTGGGAATACCGGGTAAATATAATTCCAGGCTATAGTGATCCTTATTTTGTACCACTCGAATCGTATTTTCTTCGTAGTAAACCTGAGTCGGGTCTTCCTCTTTATAGAGTGTTTCCTTCAAGCGCTCCAAGGATTCTAAGCCACACATTTCATCAGAGAATAGAGGCACTTCTTTGACGGGAAGCGGACTAAAATTTTCATGGATTTCTTGGCGATATTCCTGTTGATGAGCTTTCCAACGTTGGAAAAAGGGGTCATTGACTTCATCGGGAATAATGCGATTAGCCACAACCATATCAGTAGAAACATTATACAAACTTAAATAGGCATGGGCGCGTAAAGATTCCTTGATTACCATTTTCTCTGGATTGGTCACCAAGCGTACCGAGGTTTGCTGATTATCGGTTAAAACGCGCTCTAGTTCTTCGATCTGCTCGTAAAATTCATAGGGCGCATCCATCACTTCTTTATTGGGTAGGGAAAATCCGGCGATGGGCTTAAACAGGGGTTCAACAAGGGGTCTAAGCGCTACAGACATCCCCTGCAAGGGCTTGTAAAACCGTCTCATGTACCACCCCCCAACTTCGGGAATACTCAGCAATCTGAGGGCCGTTCCAGTAGGAGCAGAGTCGATAATGAGGACATCATATTTGCCTTCGTCATAATGGCGTTTCATGCGGACTAAGCCAAAAATCTCATCCATTCCCGGCAAAATAGCCAGTTCTTCGGCTTGTACCCCATCTAAACCTCGCGCTTGCAGGACTTCGGTAATGTAGCGTTTCACGGCTCCCCAATTGCCTTCTAGCTCCATCAGAGCGTCGAGTTCTGCCCCCCAAAGGTTGGGTTTGACTAATCGCGCTTCGTGACCTAATTCTAGATCGAAACTATCGGCGAGGGAGTGGGCAGGATCGGTACTTAAAACTAGGGTTTTATAGCCGAGTTCTGCACAACGTAAGCCAGTTGCTGCTGCGACGGAGGTTTTCCCGACTCCGCCTTTCCCGGTCATTAAGATTACACGCATGGGTGGTTTGGCTTTTTCTGAAAATGGTTTACACTTCTTTACTTTACCGGGTTTTACCAGCGATCGCACCCCTTAGCGATAGACAGGATTCATCCAAGATGCGCCCCAGTTCTATTTAATCCCTCTTCTGTCAAACTGGGAAAACACTTGTCTTGACTGAATTCTAGAACTCTTGCCGCATCCGCGATCGCGACGTTTTTTCCTAACAGAAACTCAAAAATCTAGTCAGATCGGCAAATATCTCTGTCTATAAGGGGATACAGCGATCGCGAGATCCGAAAGTGACAGAAGAGGGATATAGTGATTTCAAATTCTAGTGAGACATCAATTACTGAGCACTATGAGCAACTAATCCCATTTCTCTATGAAGTTGTGATTAATAAAGTATCAACCAAGTAGTCCCATCCAATATCGAGGCGATCATTATAAGTTAAGTCTTAGTGTCTCCCTATATCCGTATCTCCCCATCCCTGCGGGAACTGCTATAAAACCTGCACTCGGGCATAGCGTAGTCCATCCACACCTTGTAGGGGAGCGACGGAACCGGATAGGATTTCTGGGGCAATCCAGCCTTCTCGCTGGAGATAATCGAGATAATGCTCGTATTCTTTCCACTCATCATCGGTAGAATAGACAAGGGTGAGCATTCCAGGGGCAGTAATGCGATCGCCAGTTTCTAAATCGACTCCCTTATCAATCCGTTTTTTCACGATTTCATAGCGGGTATCTCGACTCCCTTGCACGTCAAAGATTTTTTCTGTATTTTCATCATGACAAATATCGATCGTCACATCTTGCACTAACACCAGATGGGTAAGCTGTAAGGAAATTTTATCCACTTCATGCAGTTTTATCCCCGTGCGCGCCGCATCACACAGAGCGCAAAGTTGCTCGTAGCGCAAACTGTGCAAATGAAATGCCGTAAAGCTATGATGAATCGATTTCCCCACATAAATCATATGATCGATGCCATCGGTAGATTCGAGATCGCAATAGTGGGGAATAATCGCTTGCATTCGCTTTTGCCAACGCTCCCACGTCTGTAGTAAATTCTCGTTAATCCGATCGATCGTCCGATCGTAGGCTCTACGGGCAGTATCTACTGAATGGCGATCGTTATTGGCACATTTACGATACCAATCGATCGCGTTTTGTGCAGATTCTCCACATTGATAAAAGTAATCAAAATAAATCTCAAAATGCTCTTGAAGATACTGAACTGCCGTCACCTCTGAATCAACCGTTACTTTGCCTTCAATACGCGTTTTGTACGCCTCTAAGTCAATTTTAATCTGCTCAATCAATCGATTTTTTTGACCCTCTTCCACTGCCTCTAAGATCGCCAATCCCAATTCAAATTGTTGAATTAAATCCGCTTGAATTGCCCGATTTCGCTCATTAGAAGAACCGCGAATATCAGAAATGCCAAAGAGGGGATAAACTTTTTCACAGACAATGGGTGCGGGTTCAAAACCCCAACTGCGTCGTTCTGCTTCCTGGGTAAAGCGCCAAGCCACCGCTGGATGGATGGGGTTTAACTGATTGTGGTTCGTTTGCCGCATGGCGCAGGCAAAAGCTGGAATAAGTTCTCTGGCATAATGGCAATCTTGAGCTGTAAAATTATGGGGGCGATCGCTAACTAACCCAATCAGTCTTAACATTTCTGGATGATTTCCCTGTTGCTCATAATCCCATCGCAGGGGAATCAGTAACAGAGAGCGTACCCCCTCCTCCCATAAAGTACGCTCACACTGCTTTTCGCTTTGAGGATTGATTTCTCCCACTCGCAATACTTGGTTTTGTTCCAGAGCCGTTATGAAATAAGGGCTATCTAGCTCCTCCCTAGGAAATACATAGCTCTCTAGCGTTCCACAGACTTTCCCTACCAAAAGGCGCACTTGATTCATATCTACATTTAAAATCATCAAATAGCTGGCACGGAATAGCTCCTGTAACTGGTAATTAATCAATTGCAGTTTATTCCCTTCTAAAAGAGAATCTGGACTGGTTAAAAGTTTAATTAGCCGTTGTTTTCGTTCCGTTTGAGTCACTTCAATCCCTTCCAGGATCAGCTCTCCCGTGACGGTATAGTTTTCTAGCCATTGCAAATCATCAAAAAGATTGTCCCCCATCGGTTGCCGGCTAAATACAGTCCATTCGTCCAGTTTCGGATGAACTCCACTAATTTTAAGTCCTTCAGAATTGAACCACAGTTGTAACCAACCCGGAGCTTGGGAAGGGCGGTTAAATTGAACGACGATAGGAGTATTAACGATCTGCTCCAGCTCTCGAATGTGATAGTTAAGGCGATCGAGTTCTTCCTTCTTGCTGGGGGTGCTTTGCAGTTGTGTGAGTAACTGGGACAGCAATAAAACCAGCAAATGACAAGAATAATAGTGTTGTAGGGTGGAATATCCCGAAGCTGGCAAAAAATCGAAAAAGGGGCGATCGTAATATTCTGTGGGGGGTTCTGAGGTATTGAAGCCAAAACCCTGGGAAAATCCAGAGTTAAATCCAGCTAATGTCCAATTCTCTAAATGGGCAGATTGATGCCCGCTGCATCGTAGTAAGGCTAACATTACCCGCTTAGAGAGGGTTTCATGGGGAGATAAATGATTGTCAAAGACAACCGAAGATGGCGAATCTTGGAAAGGTTGATCCACTGAAGTCATATTGGGTAAGTTCCTGCATCTGTTTATCGCACCCTCAATCCAATCCTAATCTTTACCCGGATTAACGATTTTAATCTGGTATTACGATTTAGGCGAATTTATTCTGCTATTCCTATAGCCCTGTTATGAGTTTAACTGCTGATCGGTGAATAGTGGAGAGTTGATATTGATTTCAGGCTTAAATCTTATGGGGATTCTTTCAAAATCTATGCGTGTTACTACCCTTTCTCTATGGCTGTTAGCGACTTTAGCCTCCTTTAATTTAATGGCGGTTGCTTATGGGGCGAATCCTTCAGAAGTAAGGCTTGCCCAAACTCAAGCGCAACCGAAACCTTCGCCTGCACCAGCACCGGCACCCGCTCCTGCTGCTCCCCAGGGAAATGCTGGCTTATCGGAGCAAGATTTAAACACCCTCAAGGAGGTGATTGAGCAAACGGTGGAGCAGACAGTAAATGAGAAGTTTGCCCAAGAACGTGCCAGACAAGAAATTGAGTGGCAAGCGCAGTTATCGGAGGTAGATGATATTCGATCGCGCCTCAATCAGTTGATGCTGTTAATGGTAGTATTTATTGGCGGAACTGTGGTTTTATTGCGCTTTATGCGGAGCAGTATGATTGGGCAAATCGTTACTGAGGTGAATCGCCGCTTTGAAGATCTCAATCAGCCAGAAGGCCATCTTCAACAGTATACCGACATGGCTCGCCAGTTGGTTGAGGATTTGACGACTCAAATTGAAGCAGCAAAAACCGAGCGTCAACGGGGATACCAGAATGTCAATCAAGAGGTTTTGGAATTAAAAGAGTCTGCTGGAACTATCCAGGAAGTACGCCAAGATTTGGTTAAACAACTGCAAGGGTTAGGAGAGGATCTAAACCGAGAACTGGGTAAAATTCGCCAGGAAATCAGTCCTCGTCCGGTGTCTGGGGTTTCGGAAATTGCTTTTTTAGAGGATTTAGTAGAATCAGATCAGCAAGAGGGAACCGTTTTATCTTTTGATTTAGAGAAGTTGGATGAAAATCAGCTTTTTGTCACGGCTCAAGAGTGTGTAGATCAGGGGAATTTATTGGCAGATGAGGGGTTATATGAGGAAGCTGTAGCCCTTTATGAGCAGGTGCTAGAAACCCAACCGGAGTCTTTTGAAGCGTGGTATGAGCGGGGAAAGACGTTGGTAAAGTTGCATCGTTACCAAGAGGCGTTAACGTCCTATGAGCAGGCGTTATTTTTAGAGTCGGATAATGGTGAGGTTTGGTATCACAAGGGGTTAACGTTAATGCTAACCGATCGCCCCTTAGAAGCGCTAGAGGCATTCAATCGTGCTCTGGAATTGAATCCGGACGGAGCAGAAATCTGGTATTGTCTAGGAAATACGCTGCTGAAGTTAGACCGCCATCCGGAAGCTGTAGAAGCCTATGAGCGGGCGATTTCCCTGCAACCCGAAGATACGGAAGCTTGGCATAATCAGGGGGTAGCGCGGGAAAAGTTAGAGCAGTTTCAAGAGGCGATCGCCTGTTACGATCGGGTAATTGCGTTGGATGGGGATAAAATCGAACCTTGGTTTCATCGGGGTAATGCTCTAGAAAAATTGGAAGAATATGAAGGGGCAGTTGAAGCCTACGATCGCGCAATTTCACTGTATGAAGAACAAGAAGATCGCTCAGAAAAGACGCTCTTAAGCACTATTTGGTTTAATCGAGGCACAACATTAGCTCAGTTAAAACAGTATGAGCAAGGTTTAGAATCCTACGATCGCGCACTTCAAGTTAACCCCGACGATCCGCAAATTTGGACAGCGCGAGGGGAAATGTTAGAGCGCATTCAACGATATGAAGAAGCCGTGGATGCCTACGATCAGGTATTAACGTTAGAGCAACATAAACATCAAGCTTGGCGACATCGGGGCATTTTATTGGAAAAGTTACGCCGGTTTGAAGAGGCAATTTCGTCCTACGATCGCGCAATTCAGTTGGAAGAAAATGATTATGAAGCTTGGCGCGGGAAAGGGACAGCTTTAGCGGAATTGCAGCGCTACCAGGAAGCAATTTCTTGTTTTAGCCAAGCCTTACAGATTCAACAAAATTTGGGAATTACGCCCACAGAAGAGGATATTATCCAGCCCTTTTCTCCTAGGTTAGGTTAACTGTACAGCGCTTTGCGCTGGGAAATAGGGAATAGGGAATAAGGAATAGGTTGATGGTACATGGAGAGAGAGGATTCAAGCTTGTGTTTCATAACGCAAGCAAAGCACTGTATGAATTGATTAATTATTAATTGGATTGGCTAACCTGTCCTCGACTAAATGACAGGCAGCCCCATGTTTGTCTGATATTTGTGTCCAAATGGGTTCAACGGTTTTACACCGAGATTCAGCTACGGGACAACGGGTATGAAAACGACAGCCAGAAGGGGGATTTACCGGAGAAGGAATTTCTCCCAAAAGGCGAATGCGCGATCGCTCATCATCGGGATCGAGGGGCGGAATGGCTGACAGTAAGGCTTGCGTATAGGGATGACTGGGGTTAGAAAACAGTTGGTGTGTGGGAGCGATTTCCACAATTTGCCCCAAGTACATTACCGCCACCACATCACAGAAATGGGCAATCACGGAGAGATCGTGGCTGATAAACAAGAAGGTTAAATTCATATCCTCTTGTAGTGCTTTTAACAAATTAAGGATATTGGCTTGAATCGAAACATCGAGGGCTGCTACTGACTCGTCAGCGACCAAAAAACTGGGCCCGGAGACTAGGGCGCGGGCGATCGCAATTCGCTGTCGCTGCCCCCCTGAAAACGCATGGGGAAATCGTCGCAAATGCTCTAAATTTAGCCGACAACGCTCCGCAACCTCTCTTACCCTCTGATTCGTCTCTTGGCGAGTTTTCGTCAGTTGCATGGCTTCTAGCGGCTCGGCAATAATATCCCGTACCGTCATCCGAGGAGAGAGCGCCGCATAGGGATCTTGGAAAATCATCTGAGCCTCGCGGCGCAAGGCTTTCAATCGTTCCCCTTCCAGCTTGGCGATACTTAAAGGCAAATCTGCCACCTTAAACGTAATCTCGCCCCCCGTAATCGGAGCCGCCTTCAGAATCGCCCGTCCTACGGTTGTTTTCCCGGAACCTGACTCTCCTACTAAGCCAAAAATCTGACCGGGCATAATATCAAAACTGACCCCATCCACCGCTCGCACGATTTTGGGTTTACCATGCAAAAATCCCCCGCCGACGGGGTAGTGAACTTGTAAATTACGAACCGATATGAGTGGAGTCATGATTCAATTAAAAATTACAATTAGAGATTTCCTTAGACATCTTCTTTTCATTTGATGTTAACATACTACTATCGCATTTTATCTAAAATGTAAAAAACATTAATTAAAAACAATGAAACAAGAAATGAAGTTAGATTTTTTTGAATTTGAAAAATTGGAAATAATTGTTGAAGATTTATCTCCTTGTCATCAAATTGCTTTTTCGGCAGCTATGTGCGAAAGAATGTTTCCAATTTATGAAGTTTTTTCACAAGAAGAAGGTGTGGGTAGCCCCCAAATTTTAAGAAGATCATTAGACGAGATTTGGAAGATTTTACACGGGAAGCTAGCAGAAGTAGAACTCATTAATACACTCATAAAGGAATGTGACGAGGAAGTTGTGGCTTCAGAATCAATAACAAAATCTCAATTTGATCTAGAGCAGATCTTAGCTATTGAGGTCATTTGTGTTACTTTAGATTCATGTCTTGAGCCAACTACAAAAAAAATAGTTCGAGTTGCTGCTTGTGTAACAAATGCTATCTTTGCTTTTTTTCAACTTAGACAAGAAGAAGCAGATCCAACCTGGGAACAAAAGTCCTTCATAGAACAAAAAGAATTTATAGTTAACCATCAACTTACCCAGCAAGAAATACAAAAGCAAGAAGAAGACTTGCTGAAGTTACAAGATTCCAAAACTTTGGATAATGAACTTTTAGACTGGCTTCGGAATTCTTCTAGTAATAGATGCATAGTTGATCTCTCTTGGAATTTAAATTAAAAATAGCATTTTAATTCAGTAAAATCTGACCGTTTTCAAGGAGTTAAGATGACACAAATCCTTACCCAGACCCTTACACTGCAAGAATTCTTGCAGCAGCCAGAAACAAAACCAGCGAACGAATATATTAATGGAGAAATTATCCAGAAGCCCATGCCCAAAGGAAGATATAGCCGTTTACAAGGTAAACTTTGCGCGACGATTAATCAAGCCTGTGAAGAAGCACAAATTGCCTATGCTTTTCCAGAATTAAGGTGTAATTTTGGCACGCGATCGCTCGTTCCAGATGTCTCCATATTTCGTTGGCATCGAATCCCCTCTACCTCTGATGGTGAAGTTCCCGATAACTTTAATCTTCCTCCAGATTGGAGCATTGAAATTCTTTCCCCCGAACAGCGTCCGAATAAAGTCTTGGGTAATGTTCTGTATTGCTTAGAGCAGGGCAGTGAGCTAGGCTGGTTTATCGATCCCGGAGATCGCAGTATCTTGTGTTTCATTCCTCAGCAACAACCGATTTTATGTCAAGGCGATCGTGTGATTTCGGTTCTACCCGATCTCAACATAACGCTCACAGTTAACGAAGTGTTTAGCTGGTTAAAAATGGTGTGAATAGATCTGCCGGTTAGGCACTTTCTTCTAACACTTTTTCTTCCAGTAAATGACAGGCGGCGTGATGGTTAGGATGGGCAAGAGTTGTTCTTGGGACATGGGTTTGACAATGGGTAGTAGCTTGGGGACACCGGGTGTGGAAGACGCAACCAGTGGGACGTTCGAGAGGGCTGGGGATATCTCCGGGAATTGGCATGAGGGGCGCATCGCGAGCATCTAATCGAGGAATAGCTTCAATTAGACCTTGGGTGTAGGGGTGTTTGGGTTTCCGGATAATGGAGCGCACGGGACCAATTTCCATGGCTTTACCGAGATACATCACCATCACATCGGTGGAAATCTGGGAAATTACGGCTAAGTCATGGGAGATAAAGATAATTGCCATGCCAAATTCTTGTTGTAGTTCTGCCAAGAGGTCTAGAATCTGAGCTTGAATGGTAACATCAAGGGCTGTGGTGGGTTCATCAGCAATGAGTAAAGCCGGACGCATGACTAGAGCAGAGGCAATCATGGCGCGTTGGCGCATTCCTCCAGAGAGTTGAAAGGCATATTGGTCAATTCGTAACTCTGGGTTCGTCATTCCTACGCGGTCTAACATGGCGATCGCCATTTCTCGCGCCTGTTTCCGATTTACCTTATGATGGAGACGAATTCCCTCGATCATTTGATTGCCAATAGTGTACAAGGGCGAAAACGCTGCTGAGGGTTCTTGGAAAATCATGGCAATTTCACCGCCACGAATTTGATTTAAAGTCTTGCTTTTTTCCGGCAGGTTGGCAAGATCAAAGGTTTCTCCCTGTTTATTGCAGTAGAAGATATGGGAGCTGAAGTCAATTTCTGCATTTCCTGGCAGTAGGCGCATCAGGGCTTTGGTAGAAACTGATTTACCCGAACCCGACTCGCCCACAATACCCAGGGTTTGACCCGGTTTGAGGGAGAAGGACAAGTCATCAACGGCGGTTATTTTACCTTCATCGGTGCGAAAGTGGATGGAAAGATTAGAAACAGTGAGTAGGGAGTCAGTCATGGTGTTGGGGAATGGGAGAGTGAAGGATAGGGAGATAGGGGGATGCGAGAAATTACATTACCTATTACCTAATTACCGTCGAATGCCAGAATAGGGGTCTGCGGCATCTCGCAAACCATCACCGAGGAGGGTGAAGGAGAGGACAGCGACGACGAAGAAGATTAGGGGAATGAAGAACCAGGGAGTAAGTTGAATGGCTTGAACAGTAGTCATTTCTTGCAGGAGAACGCCCCAGGACATGGTTGGTCGTCGCAAACCTAGGCCGACGATGGAAAGGGCAGTTTCATCGAGGATGCGGTAAGGGAAGTTAATCACCAGTTCGACAATAATGTAACTGGCAAAACCGGGAAGAAGATGACGGGTGACAATGCGCCAACCACTTGCTCCACAGAGTTGGGCAGCCAGGACGTATTCTTCTTCGCGGGAAGCAAGCAGGTAGGAACGGATACGCCGCGCTAGGGTGGGCCAGTTAACCAGTCCCATGACTAGAGTCATGGCAAAATAGACTTGTTGGTTTGACCAGTCGCGGGGAAACATGGCGGTGAGGGCCATATATAGAGGTATGGGAGGGATGACGCGCACTAAGTTAGTAAAGGCTTGAATGACGGTATCTACCCAACCGCCAATATAGCCAGCCACTCCCCCAAAGAAGAGGCTGAGAATAAAGGAAATCATGATGCCTAAGAAGCCGATGGTGAGGGAGGTGCGGGTGGCAAACATGACGCGACTGAAGAGGTCGAGACCGCTAGAGTCTGTACCAAAAAGATGCACTTTGCCTCGATCTGTGCCGAAAAGATGGCGATCGCCCGGTATAATGCCGAAAAGCTTATATTCGCCTGCCTTGTGAAAGAAGCGCAGGTTACGCCGCACGGGTTTTCCGTCTTCTTCAATAATCTCAACGATATAGCGCTTTTCCAGAACATTGTAGCCACTAGTCATATCATGGACAAACGGCCAAGCTTGACAGCCTGCACTGTCGCATAATCGGATCAGTTGGGGCGGACCGGCGGTATAGTCAGAATTACGGTCATTTGCCAGTCCGGAGTAGGGCGCAATAAATTCGGCAAATAAGGCAATGAAGATAAAGAGACTCAGAACTGCTCCCCCCAAAGCTGCCAGGCGGTTGGTCTTAAATCTCGACCAAAAGAGTTGCCATTGGGACGCGGTATAGTAATCTTCTTTTTTCTGTTTAATGTTAGTTATCGGTTGATTCATCGTCCTTTTAACCTCACCCTAGGGTCAATGGCAACTACCAGCAGGTCAGAGAGAAAATTAGCAGCGATAATAATGCTGGTGACACAAACTAAAATTCCGGCGGCTGTATTTTGGTCAGCATCCAGGAAGGCGAGCAGGAGTTCTTGACCAAGTTCTCCTAAAACGAGAATAGAGGCCACGATAGGAAGTTCGTTAAAGGAACGGGCAAAGTCGAAGCCAATAGTCGAGACAATGGGCATCACCGCATGACGAGCCGGATATTTAATTAACATGGGCCAACCCGATAATCCTTTCGCTCGTGCAGCCGTAACGTAGAGTTTGCCCAATTCATCTTTCATTAACCCGCGCATGGTTTGCAGTTGGAAGGCGGTGGTAGACCAACCCAAGACCAGCAGAGGAATATAGGCATGGCCGAGGAAGTCGAGGAATTTGGCCATTGACCAAGGTTCATCGCGATAGGCTTGCGAGACTAAGCCGGTTACGTCTAGGTTAAACACAAAGGCATTAAGCATCAGGAGGACAAGGGCGATCGCAAAATTCGGCAGCGCCAGTCCCAAATAAGACAATAGAGTCACCAGGCTATCCGCAATTCCCGATTTTCGAGTCGCGACCCAAATCCCGACAGGAATAGCGACAACATAGGAAAATAACATTGCCCCTACGACCAGGACAAAAGTATAAAGAAACTTCCCTTGAATCAGCGTATTAACTGACGTTTCCACCCGAAACGCAGGGCCAAAATCGAAGCGCGTTACCACATTCCACAGCCATTCCCCATAGCGGACTAAAAACGGTCGGTCTAATCCCAAGTTCGCGCGCACTTGGTCAATTTCCGCTTGGGTAATCGTCACTCCCGTCCCCGAATATTTGCGGAATAGCTCCCGCTCGGCATAGTCTCCCGGCATTAGCTCAATCAGAGCATAAATCATAAAGGAGACCGCCAATAACGTTAAAATTGCTACAATAAGCCGTCCAACCAGAAAGCGCCAAAACGCCTCATTGTTCGCACCAGATAACAGCATCAATTCTCAATAACCCTGTTCGGCTTCGTCTCAGACTCCTATACATTTACCGCACGAGTTTAAACAGAGCGTAAAGAAAAGGTTAATATTAGGCTTTGGTGGGGCAATGGAAGGTATAGATAGGTTTTTGGTTTCCACTCTAATCTAAGATACACAAAGGTTTTCCAACAGTGCGCGATACTATGGAAGAGTCCTTAGCTGAAGAGCTTCATCCTTTCATCCATGGTCAACTCAACCCATTCTTCTCCCTCTCTCTCTTCTGAAACCTTTTCTGAAGTCTCCAAGTCTCTCTCTCCCCTCATTCTCGAGGAATGGCCGGTTTTAGACTCTGAGCAATTATCCGAAAGCCAAACAGATTTAGAGGCAACGATCCAATATATTGCCAGTCGTACAGAACGGACAAAAGCTTTAATTCGCCGCCATTTAGCGGAACTTTACCAGGTTTGGCAAACGGACTCGGCTAACGGACAGGATAACCCTTCCACCTCAGAACCCTCCAAATCTCCAGTTTTATCCCAGGTCGATCAAACCCTGAAACTCTTGGAAAAACGTACCGAAAAACTGGTTGCTCAATTTGAAGAGGATGTTCTCCCGAAGGTGAGTGAAAAGGCTAAAGACCATGTGGGAACCAGTTTATTAACCGCGTTGGGTGTTGGGTTTATTCTGGGATTACTGGTCGCAGGGGGTGGGCGTGGCCGTTCATGAACTCTTAGATGGTCTGCATGTTTACCTTACTCGTGGGGTCCGTTTGCTGCGAGTGCTGGTTGACATGCACCAAGACCTAGCTGTACGGGAAGCGACCCAAGAACAGCAACGGTTAATTCAGGGACTGTTGATCTTGCTGGTGGGAACCGGCCTATTAATGACTGGAATTGCCCTATTGCAAGTGACCGTTGTGGTGACTTTACAGCATTTAGGACTGGGTTGGTTGGGTGCTATTGCTCTGACGGCCTTGGTGGACTTGCTATTTGGCCTGATCTTAATGCAATGGGGGTCTCAAAGATTACAAGGTCCCTACATGCGTGAAACCCGCGATCGCCTCCTGAAAACGACTCAAACGTTACTGCAAGATGACCCGGATGCCGGCCATTTCTAGTCCTGTAATGGGCTGTCTTATCTAAAGTAAGGTATGGGGTGCGCGATTTGTTGTAGGGCTTTAGCGCTCTGAACACTTTAGCGCTAAAGCCCTACTCTCAGAAATCAGTTTAATTACAGACTTTGTACAAATTTACTTAACCGCTCCATGCCTTTTTCGATCGAAGTCATATCCGTGGCATAGGAGAGGCGAATATGATCGTCTGCACCAAAGGCAACACCGGGAATGGTCGCTACATTATAGTTATCTAGGAACTGAGTGCAGAAATCGGTGGATTTAAGACCCGCTTCGCCGATGTTGACATAGACATAAAACGCGCCTTTGGGTTCACGTACTGATAACTTGGGAATGGCTTGAATGCGCTCAATAATGACTTTTCGGCGTTCATCAAAGGCAAGGCGCATTTTTTCTACACAGTCTTGGGAAGATTCCAAAGCGGCGATCGCCCCATATTGGGCAAAGGTACAAACGTTTGAGGTACTATGACCTTGAATGGTATTGCAGGCCTTAATCAGTTCCACAGGGGCAGCCAAATAGCCAACTCGCCAACCCGTCATGGCATAGGCTTTAGCAAACCCATTACTAATAATAGTGCGCTCAAATGCTTCTGGACTGGCAGCGCCAATACTCAGATGAACGGCTCCATCATAGAGAATTTTTTCATAAATCTCGTCGGAGACCACCCACAGATTATTTTTGACCACTACTTCCGCTAAAGCCTTGATTTCTTCTGGAGTGTAAACCATTCCTGTAGGGTTCGAGGGGGAGTTGAGAACAAATAGTTTGGTATTGGGGGTAATGGCGTTTTGAAGTTGTTCTGGCGTAATTTTGTAGCCGGTAGCTGCATCTGTCGTGACTAAAACCGATTTTCCTCCGGCTAAAGCGACCATTTCTGGATAACTCACCCAATAGGGAATGGGAATAATCACCTCATCTCCCGGTTCAATCAAGGCCATCATCAGATTATAGAGAGAATGTTTCCCCCCATTGGTGACAATGATATTTTCGGGTTGGTAGTTGAGATGGTTATCTTTCTTTAACTTTTGGGCGATCGCCTCTTTCAGCTTGGGTTCTCCTGATGCTGGGCCATATTTGGTTTTCCCTTCATCAAGAGCTTTTTGTGCAGCCGCTTTAATGTGGTCGGGGGTATCAAAGTCTGGTTCTCCAGCACTAAAGCTACACACATCTAACCCGGAAGCTTTCATTTTCTTGGCTTTAGCGCTGATCGCTAAGGTTAATGAGGGGGTTACTTGTGCTACACGAGATGCTAACTTCATAGTTGCTCCAGATCCTTCTTTTATGTTGATTAAGGGCGATACTCCTGCCCAGTCGCTTCGCGACCGCCAACTGTCTATTCTGGCAGAGAATATCACTTTGCCTAGAGAGATTCAACTTTTTTTAGCCTTTGAGTTTGTAACGTAATTCTTACATTCGGTAATCCAAGTTACTAATACTTGTGTGAAGTTAATTTAAATAAAAACTGGAAACGCAAGGTTTTTTGAACTGATGTGTGGAAAGTCCCTGAACTGACCCAATTTGCTGCACACTATTGTTTATTTCTCGACAGGAGTTGTCGTTATGCGTCACTTACATCACTGTTATGAGATTTTAGAAGTGGCTCCTAACGCTAGTTTGGAGGAAATTCACCAAAACTACAAGGATTTAGTGATGGTCTGGCATCCCGACCGTTTTGTTCATAATCCCCGCCTTTATCACAAAGCCCAAGAAAAAATAAAACAACTCAATGAAGCCTATGAGCAGTTGAAGTCTCAAAGAAATTTAGTGATGGCATCAGTACATCAGAGCGATCGCGCCTGGGCAAGGACGAAACCCTCTGCACCAAACCCTTATGAGCCATCTGGCTTTTCCCAAGCTAGAAGAGAAGATTATAACCGGGCATTAGATGACTATATTCGTCATCATAGCCGAGATATGCAAAACTGGTTAGATTAGACTTCGTGTAAAAGTCAGGCAATAGAGAGGGAATAGGCAAGAGTCTATTCGTAGCGCAATGGTGATGTCAGAACTCTGGGTAACGATCGCAACGGAGAATGTAGAAACCTTAAGGGATTTTTATCGTTGTGTGCTGAACACTCAAGCACAGCGAGAAATTCCAGGGGTGTATGCGGAGTTTATCATCGGGGGGTTGCGCTTGGGATTATTTCGACCCCGCGATCGCCAAGAATTTCACTCTTCTACCCCAGGATCCATGAGTTTATGTTTAGAAGTCGAGGATATTGAGGACGCGATCATCGGTCTGAGTCATTTAGGCTATCCTCCTCCTGGAGCCATTCAAACTGCTTCCCATGGCCGAGAAATTTATGCCTATGATCCCGATGGAAATCGACTGATTATTCATGAAAATCGGTAAGTCAAAAGGCAACAGGTAAGAGGCTAGGTTAGGTTTTTGGAGCATTGAGTAAACGATGTAACACTTTTGTGGGTTGGTTTGAGATCTAAGTCTAGTTCGTGAGCTTTCAATAATGAGGATGAGGATTGAGATAAGTAAATGAGGCGATCGCCCTTAGTCGATATGATTCTAATCGAGTGAAAAGACCTGGCCTGCGAGCGAGAAAATGTTTCACCGAAAGAAGTCAGAAGTTACCTCCTGAAATCGTCTTAATTATGAAATTGAAAAATCGGGCTATTGAGAAAAGTCCAGTTTCAAGCTAGAATTGTTATATAGTCGGTGGGTAATATTCACCTGATGATTCTAGGGAAAAGTTTGAATTAGGGTAGATTACACCTTAGTTGCAAACAAACGACAAACACAACGAGGTCAACACTAATGAGTACAACGCCTTCTATAATCAATGGAAGTTTTTCTTGGTCATCTAAAACTATCAGCGATCCGGTCATTGAGATTTACTACCAGTACTCGAACAAGCTCTTGATTGCTGACAGTAATGGGTGTGTATACACAAGTTACTTCTGGCTAAAAAATTTACTGCCTATTCCCATTGTATTGGATTCAGTACAAATCACCACAGGAGAAACTCCAACAGAGCCTATTGTTGATACTGAACTTCTCGTTCCCTCCACTACTAATTGGGCAGACTTTATTGAGTTCACTAACTTGGGCAATATTTCTCCGGGTTCCTGGAGTCGTCGGTGTCAATTTACCATGAAAATCGTCCGTGCGATTGAAGGTCCTCCACTGCCTGATAATTACACTAATAATGTGTATTTCTTCCCCAAATACACCGTTGACTACAAGAACCAGCCTACCTTCACGTTTGACACTCAAGTTGTCAAAGCGTAGTTCCTAAAATGCTTGTAGAAAAGTGGTTTGAGAAAAAAATGCACTTTTGCAGGTAACTGCAAGTGCATTTTTTTGTGTATTTTAACAAGAACAGACCTCTGGCCGAGAAATTTATGCCTATGATCCGGATGGGAATCGCTTGATTATTCATGAAAATTTGTAAATTTCCTTAAGAGATTTGGGGGCGATCGCACCTACAGATTAGTTTTTGCACTTTAGTAAATGCTGTAACACTTTCTGACCAACCAGGCTGGGATAATCAACTCATACCTAATCCTAAAACATAGGTTCGGAGCGATATTATATGTCCACAGAAAATGTAGAAAAATTGCTCGAGGCGGGCGGACAAGATCCTAAAATTCGGGAAGAATACGACAAAACTCAGAGTAAAGATGAATTTGTCGAGAAGGCCAACAAGGATGGATACAAATTTACAATCGAGGAACTGAATCAGGTACTCAAGGAGTACGGCAATTCCTTTGAACTTTCGGGCTTCCCGCCCCGACGATTCATTTGGTTGAAATAACATCGAACGATTTGTCCCCCCTAAAGACTGGCTTCTTAAACAAACCTCAGTTTAATACCGCTTTACAGGAAGCCGCAGGGACGATAGCGGTGGAAATTGGGTTAATGGTTCATCAAGATCTGTAATTTTCCTTAAGACATTGGCGACCCAACACTCTTACAATTGAGTAAAACCGTGAATCTAGCTCCCTTTGATTAAAATGCCCAATTCTCCTGTCGTCTCTTATCAAATTCTCAGCGATCGCAGTCAGTACAAACCGTGTAAGATCAATGTCCCCGATCTTGATCGTCCCATTGCTGCCATTCGAGTCAACCAAACCTACTATAGTCTCTTTCAAGTTATTCAAGACAGTGAACGCGCCGAAACCATCGCCGAACGCCTCACTAAGCGAGGAGATGAAGTTATTATTACTCCTACTCCAAAAGGAAGTGCCCTTTGGGTCAAAGAAGCTCAAGGGTCTCCCGTTTCCCGTTCTACCCAAAAAGCACAGAACGCTCAAACCCCTGCCAAGCCTCCAGAGCCACCCTATAAAATTCTCAATTCTCCAGAAGATTATCAACTTGGGTATATTCAAGTCCCTGACTTAAACGATTCCCTAGAAGCAATTGAATGTGAGAACCAATATTACAGTCTCTTTAAGAGCTTTCCTGATATTCATCAAGCCTCAGAAATAGCTCTGCGTCTAGCCAAGAAGGGAGATAAAATCTTGATTATCCCCAACTCTCCCCAATTTACCCTTTGGATTTTAGAGCCAGATGCCCAGTGGTTAGCTTCTCGATAGACCGAGTCAGCTAGAGTAGACGCAACCTTTAACTATCCTCTAAAATTCCCGGTAATACTTCTCCTACTTGGGTATTTAGCACTTCCATATCCTCTTGATCTTTCGCACTAAAACTGGTCTTAAATTGCTCGGGTGCTTGGGGCCAAGTGCTAGGATCGTAGGCTGGAAATTGTCCGGATTTGCGTTTATTCACTAACTGGGTGACTCCCAAGGGTTCCCCATCTTTGGATAACACGGGCATACAAAGCAAACTAGACGTTCTATAGCCCGTTTTTTTATCCGTTTGTTGAGCAATTTCCGACCCCGGATAATCATATAAGTCAAAGGGAATATTCAAGGGTTGTCCTGTCAGGGCAACACGACCAGCAAACCCTTCTCCCATGGGAATGCGAATATCAATTAAGGAGCCATCGCTTTGAGGTAATTTAGTCCATAGCTGTTTATTGACTCGATCGATTAACCAAAGGGTAGAGCGGTCAGCATCAGTTAGGGTTTTTGCGGCTTGCATTACATTACGAATAATCTCTTCTGCGGAACTACTACTGCTTTTAATCAGATTAATTGCGTGAGTTAATGGATCAACGGTTAGACCCGATTTTCTCAAGGTGGGGATGTCAGTATAGAAGGATTGGAAGCCTTGGAGAATGGGGGAGATTAATTGGGTATACTCTTGCAGGCGATCGGCATCGGTACGGTTAAAGCCTTTGGGATCGAGACGACCTTCGGTCTGTTTGTTAAATAAGCGAACGACTCCGACGACTTCCTTCTGATCGTTGACTAGGGGAAATAAGAATAACTGGCTATAATTAGCGATTTTACCAGCTCCTTGAATGACTAAGGGATCGGCTAAATTTCCCAGTTTATTAGTTCCTTTAAAGTCTTGGCTACTGACGATGGTTTTGGCTAACCCTTGCTCTGTCGAAACAGTAATCAATTTAGGTTTTTTCTGGGCATCTAAAATGGCAGACCAGAGGTTATTCCGGCTAGAATCCAGAATAAATAATGTGGCTTTGGCTACTCCGATCGCCTGTTCTACAGAGGTGTGCAGAGGTTGGAGAAAATGAGCTAAAGAATGGTAAGCAGCTTCCTGGTTAGATGCTCGATCCAACTCCATTTGACTCAATAAAACTAAGCTTTGCTGGGTTACCTCAGTGGGATCAATTTGCGCTTGTTTCTTCAAGTTTTCATGGCTTCTAATAAACTGGAGTAGTACCGCTACCCGTTCATTAAATAACTGCATAGTTTGTTGATCGTTGCGGTCAAAACTGGCTTTTAAATAATCAGGAACTGCGGGCCAATCTTCTTTGTTATATTCGGGATGATTGCCTGGCTTACGCTTATTGACTAATTGGGTAATACCGAGTAATTCACCTTCTGGACTTTCGATGGGCATACAGAGTAAACTACACGTCCGATAGCGAGTTTGAGAATCGGTGCGTTTTGCATTTTCAGCGTTGGGGTCATTGTAGAGGTCAAAGGGAATATTCAAGGTGTGCCGGGCTTGGGCAACTTCACCAACAAATCCTACTCCGATCGCACATCGAATTCTCCCTTTTCCGGGTAACTCTGTCCATAAATCCCCAGCTTGAGGGTCATGTAACCAGAGGGTGGAGCGGTCAGCATTCATCAGTTTTTTGGCCGTATTCATCACCCGATGTAATACGGTTTGAGTATCGAGGTTAATCTGATCGAGCGATCGCGTTGCTTCCGTAAGTGCCGCCGTTGCCCGTAACTTTTTAGTCGCTTTATAGGATGATTGACACGCTTGCAGAATCTGACGAATGGGAAGCACACATTTAACCAAGCGCTCTAAATCTTTGCGGGTAAACCCTTGCACTGGACGCGAGGGACTATTGGGAGTTTTGGGTGCAATTTTATTGAGCAGTTGAATCACCGCTACCACATTCTTTTGCTCATCTAAAATTGGAAAGGCTAAAATATTGCGAGTGCGATAATTATACTTTTGATCGTATTCTTTCACCAACTTACATCTCGGATCGTCATACACATTGTTGGGAATATTAATTACCCGCTTGAGTTGGGCAACTCCTCCAGCAATGCCTTCGCCAACTCGGACATGAATATCGAGGAATTCACCCTGTTCATTTTGAGCTACCAAAGACCATAACTCTGTTTTCTCATCATTAAGCAAAAAGATGGTAGTCCGCTCGGCCCGGAGCAACTGCCCCACCGTAGAAGTCACATCTCGCAGCACCTCATATAGGGCTTGGGCTGATTGATGGCCTTCTTCGGGGGTTTGTCCTTCTGAAAGGAAATCTACTTGAGAAACCAGTAATTTCCGCTCCAGTTGGGTAAAGGTTTTCAGGAATTCGGTTTCATCGACTTCTAACTCGGTTTCAATGGTTTCGATCGCCTTCTCGACCCATTGAGCATTAAAAATTCCGGCATAGATACGGTTATGGATTAATAAACGCCCTTGTTCGCGCATCGCTAATCCCATAGTCCGTAACTCGCGCTGTTCCGGACTCTCATTAGCCGGTATCCCTTCGTCTGCCAATACTTGTTCATACAATCGAAGCAAGTTCAAGGTTGCCGGTTGGGGTTGTAAGAGGCGATCGCGAATACTGCGTAAATGTTTTAATTCTTCATTGTTTTCCCAATTCTGAATTAATTCCCTTTGCACTAACTTAGAAATCCATTCTTCTTCGCGACCCACGATGGGTGCATCCTCAGAATCTGCGATCGCCTGGCAAACGGCTATTGTCAGCAGGGGGTGGGCAGCCGTCCAGAAAAATATCGTCGAAATCAGAGTACGATAATTTCGGGTTTTGGCTTTCATTCCCCTGGCCAAATCCAGGCCAGTAGCGTATTTTGAAGAAGGAGTCAGGGAGTAGCTCTCGTTGGCGATCATATCGTGCAACCCGATCTGAATGGATTTAGCTATGCAATCAATCTCAATGATACCCTGATTGTACAAGGCCTTCTTTTGGCGAGAGATTAAACCCATGCAAGAGATTCAAGGAACCACCCGTTTACTGGGTATTATTGGCGATCCGATTAAGCATTCGCGATCGCCGGTGATGCAAAATGCTGCCCTTTCCCATCTAGGTGCTGATTATGTCTATGTCCCCTTTCCGGTTACCCAAGACCAATTGGAGGTTGTCCTAGAGGGATTTCAAGCGGTTGGGGTGGTTGGGTTTAATGTCACTATTCCCCACAAAAGAGCAATTATGCCCTACTTATCCCAAATTTCCCCAGTTGCCCAAGCCGTGGGTGCAGTGAATACAGTTTGGCGAACGGAACGGGGATGGGAAGGAACCAATACAGATGTTTTGGGATTTATTGCTCCTTTGAAAGAGGAGCATCAGAAGTGGTCCAATGCACAAGTGGTGATTTTAGGCAATGGCGGATCGGCCCGAGCAGTGGTTGCCGGTTGTTTGGAGTTAGGGGTTGAGCGCTTGCATGTGGTGGGGCGTAATCTTGAGCGTTTGCAAGCTTTTCAACGGAGTTGGTCCAATCCTGTAATGATTCATGAATGGCATGAGTTACCGGATTTGTTACCTGAAACCACAGTATTGGTCAATACTACACCCATCGGTATGTCTCCCAATGTCAATGAGACTCCGGTAGATGGGGAACTCTTGGCTCGTTTGCCTCAAGGAGCCATATTATATGATTTGATTTATAATCCTCGTCCGACTCGTTTTTTACAATTGGGACGGGAGATCGATCTGCTCACGATTGATGGTACAGAAATGCTCGTTCAGCAAGGAGCAGCCGCTCTACAATTGTGGCTTGATGAACCCACTCCCGTTGGGGTGATGCGTCAAGCACTTTTGGATGCGCTGTAATATCAATTAATAATTAACAATTTTCATGTCGGCGACAGCCGAAACAATTAACAATTATTTTAAGAGGACTGAGTATGACAGTTGCTACTGTTGCTAAAGTCTGGACAGATGATGAGTTTATGGCGCTATCCAGTGATGGGCATCGTTACGAGTTGGTGGATGGGGAGTTAGTCGATATGGGAAATTCGGGAATGGAGCATGGCTATGTGGCCTGTCTTTTGGTAGCCGAATTGATGGCTTTTGTACGCCAAAATAAATTAGGGGCAGTGTGTGATTCGAGTACAGCGTTTACCTTAAAAGAGGGTAATCGGCGATCGCCCGATATTTCTTTTATCAGTCGTGACAGATTGAAGGGATTAAGCCGTCCGCCCCGGGGATTTTTTCAGGGATCGCCAGATTTAGTGGTGGAAATTTTGTCCCCAGGAAATACAGTAGAGGAAATGCATACCAAGATCGTAGAGTATTTCCAGAATCAGACGCGCCTGTTGTGGATGATTCATCCTGATGAACGGTATATCTTGGTTTATCACTCTCCTGAGCCTGATCGTCTCTTGCGGGTAGGAGATACACTTGATGGAGAGGATGTGATAGTGGGGTTTTCGATGGCAGTATCAGATTTATTCGAGCCATGGGATTTTGAATAAAGTTTTAGAAATTGTGAATGTTACGAATAGATGGAGAAACTGTGTAATGAGGTACAGTTGGAAAAGATTCTCTCATCTCCCCAAAAAGCATGGGGAGAATCCCACAGTCCTACCTTTTTGAAGGAGGATGGAAATGTACCTCGAAAAGCAATGAATAAAGATGCCCTAAATTATTCCTTAAATAGACTCAGTTGTTGGTAGCGATCGCCCTCCGACTCCTCTACCTTAGTTAGATCGGGAAGCGTCAACGGGATGCGAGGATAGGTATTTCGATCCGTGAGATCGCGCTCTAACCATTGCTGAAACACTTGTTCTCTGGGATCTTCAGGACAAACTAAGCCATAGATGCGTAGGCGTTTTTGCGAACCCTTGAGACTCGTGCAACGTTGATATTCTAGACTATAGCCTAAGAGGTTAATGAAACGGCGCATAATCATAATTCCAGAGGAATTTTTCGCTAGTCCAATACCGAAGAGCGATCGCACTTCCTGACGGTTCGAGAGAGCAATGTCCTGTAACTGCTGCAAATCGATATCGGTATTCATAAATACGCGCTCTGCATCGGCAATTAAACCGGGAATGCCTAAAAGTTCCATCGCACCAATCTTTGACCCCAATTGAGAGCCGTTGAAATCGGGTAAAAAGAGACCACCGGATCTCCGTGATAGTAACTCCCGTGCCATAGCCGTATCGCGATCGGCTAAATAGGGACGGCCGACGGTGAGAAAATAATGATACTGCAATTGCTCGTACCAGCCGCGATCGTCTAAGCTGACTAACTCCGGAGTCACGGGAATTCCATACTTTTGCCACAATTCCTGATGGCGAGATCGGTGTCGTTGATCGGGGGTTTGACTACTGCGATGGCACATCTCTTGCGGGGAAATCACGGAAGTCAGTTGAACCGTGGAATGGGCGATCGCTTCACATTCTGCCTGATAATTTTGCGCCAACACGCGATCGATCATAGTCTTTAAGCTCGGTTCGCTCTCCTCTTCTGGCGCTTGCGTCTGCTCTACTGCGGGTTGACAAACATGACCTTCAGCCATTAATCCGCCGATCGCCGCTTCGCGATACCGCGCCATTCCCCCATTAAACCGTACTGCCAATTTGGCCCAAGTCATGAGGGACTCTGCTTGAAATCCTAAGTCTAAACCATCCAACTGGGTAAAATCGGACTGTTGCAACAGGCGAATATTCATCTGAGTTAACCGATGTTCGCAACTGAGTAAACTGGCAAGAGAGGTAGATCCATTTCCCACCCGGTTAAAGCCATAGGGAGCCACCCAGAGATATCGAGGCACAGTTTCCCTGACTCGTGACAGAGCTTGGCGGACAGAGTTCTCGGCTTGGATGCCTTGGGCGATCGCCCACACCGAGGTAAAATGACCCCGAAGATCGATACTCACGCCGGTTTCAATGGCTGGAGAAGCCAAAACGCCATCATACTGACTCAACAATTCATCTAAACTCTGGCCGCGATCCATACAACCATAAGCGGGATGAGTTGGATCGGACAACGTTTCCGAATCAATGCGCAAAAACCGATGCTCAGGAAATCGCTGCTGTAGATAGCTCTCTAGGGTAATGGTTCCCCACTTACTGCCCCGTTTCTGAGCCGATAAACAGACCATTGGTCGTCCCCCAGCCGCAATATGATGGGCTAAATCTTGGACTAGGCGCTCTGGGGTTTTATCCTCATAGCTATATACCCGCCAAGCCTCTTGGGCGCTCGGTTTCCAGGTATTTTCCACCACCGCTACATCCGGGTCAATTCCAGAGAGGGCAATCAAATAATCTAGGGCAATATCACTTAAGTCTGCATCGGCTACCCAAACTTGACCGCTGCCCCCTAAAACGTTTTGGATTAAGGTTTTCAAGGTATTGAGAATAGCCACCCGGTGACGACGACAGGTGCTGGAATTTAAACCATGCCACAGTACTTGCTCGATTTCATCAATCACCACCAGGGCATTTTGCCACTCTTGGGGATTAAACTGGGCGCGGGAGTTGGGATGCAGCGAGTCAATGCACAGCACCACCCCCGGATCTGGAGAGGCTTCACCCGCAAGCGTTGGAAGGCCAAACCGAGTCGCTAAAGATTCTACCAGTTGCACCCGATGACTGATGACAAGGACGGGTTGTCCTGCGCGTTTGGCTTGATTAACGATGGTTTCGAGTAGTTGGGTTTTCCCGGTTCCTTTCGCAGATTTGATCGCTACCAGTTGGGCGCTTTCCGGTAGGGGAAGAGTGGCCGGAAAATAGCGGTCATTGAGGGTGAGGGTGCGGGGATAGGTGAGCTGTTGGGTGATGGTGGCTTTCCAGCGCTCAAAGGGGATGGCTTGGCTGTAGGCTTGGTGAAAGCGGGCTGAACTTTGGCTGGCGATCAGATCGTCTACTCCTTTTCCCCATTCTGGGTTCCAGGTGACGATCTTGACTTGACATCCGGCTTGTTGCAGGAGATACCCCATGCGGCGAATGGCGGTTTGAACGGCGCGTAGGGTTTGGGGTTTGGTGTCTTGGTCGAAGACCATATATATGGGTCGGTTGGCAGCGATAAAGGGTTGCAGTTCAGGGATAAGATGGGGATGACCGATGCGCCGACCTTGGTTATTTTTGGGGATACGATAGCCACTATGGATACCGGGAAGGGCGATCGCTCCATAGCCTGCGGTGAGCAGAGCGCCGGCTTTTTTGGCTCCTTCGGTAATGCACAGGGGAAGGCTGGGATTATCTTTTACCCACTGCCAAAAGCCGCGATCGGAGTGTTCGGGCTGGATCTGTTCGGGGGTGAGGGGGACGTTTCCCCGGTTGGCGATCGTTTGCCAGATGGACTGGGTAACTCGCAGGGCAAAGAGTCGGGTGGGGGTTTTGGGGGGATGTTCGTATTTGATCGGTTTGCCATCTGCATAGCGCGGTTGAGCGGGTTTGAAGCATCCCCAGTCCTCATCTTCTCCAGTAATGGGGTTAATACCGGAACACCACCATCCCCCTTGCCGAAGATGTTGATAGCGTTGCATAATGGTAGCTCGCAACCGGCCATCTTTACGGCGGGGCAGGTCGTCTGCGTACAAGAGATAGTCGTAGGGGGTTTGTCCTTCGAGGGGGATGACATTCAGGCGGGTAAGCTGGAGATCGACTCCACTGGCTTCCCATTCAAGTAGGTGGTTCACGGCGGTTGCGTTGGCTTGACTAGAGATAGGGGTATTTATCGTAAACCACACTATCTGTAGTTGGCAAGTCAGTTAACGAAGATTTATGACTCTAGATGTAGGGGGCGTTTGGCGATCGCCATAGAGAAAGGTAGCGAGCAAGATGCTCACACTGCTCTATGACCTCATTTTTAGCTGTGTCACGGCACTACTGCTATGGTGAATATGGGGGCAATGAATCGATATTTCCTAAAGCAAAATTCAGCATTTCTTCCCCCTGAGATACCAGTTGTTCCACATCAGTTTCTGAAATATCGAGTTCGGTGTTGTAATCAGCTCTTAATCGGATTCTTTCCGCATCAATGAGATAGCGATGTAGCTCAACCGGAATGCGATTAGTGCGAGCAAATATCCTACCAAAAGCGGCGATAACTGCTGAATGTTTAGAGTAGGACAACCCTTCGCCTTCTAAAAATGCTGTGGCAATGTAAAACATAGCGTAGTAAGTGCGCGATGCCGCAAAATCGGGAAAACCTGTACGGTTTAACTCTCTGGCAGCTTGTAGACTGCGATTCGCTTTTTCCAGCAATTTTTGCTGTTCTGGTGTCATAGGGGTATTCCTTCTCGGCGGATGTTACGAAAGAAGCTATTGTTATACTCTTGGAATTGGCGACTACTGGCTAAAGCACAGCTTATCAAGGTATTATGTTCTAAGCATAAATCGGCAATAGTTTTGCTAATTCTGTTGCTCTCTTCAGAATATTGAAAGTCTTGTTTCAGAATGATTAAAATATCGATATCTGAGTCAGATTCTGCATCCTCTCTTGCTTGAGAACCATAGAGAATAATTTGGTCAATTTGCTGACCATATAGGGTTTTCAGTTCTTGACAGGTTTGGTTTAAGATAGTGTTAAGAGTTTCTTTGGTCATCTTTGATTTCAACCGGTGATCTTTCCAATTGTTTATCATTACCGTGCAAAGCGCTATAGTGTTTAATTACGGGTTCTAGAATCAACTGGAGGTGTTTAGAGTCTAGAGATTTTTGAATAAAGCCCCGTTTTCTTAAAGAGTAAATGGTGGCTAAAAGATTGAGGTCTGAGGGAAATGGTTCTGAAGGAAGGTTAGACAGATCGCTGATGTACTCTTGATGAGCTAAGTAGGATAATAGAGATTTTTCAGAAGCAGATAAACGCTCATAATGGTCTCTGATAATAATTTCTATATCGCCTAAAAATAGCTGAGAATAAGATAGGAATTGGACGACACTACCATTAAATAGGTCTTGGATCGTAGCAGCAATAATGTTAAGCCATGAAGGATTTTGACTGTAGCGGTTGATGAGTTCTAACCATTGCTCTGGATCGTTTAATCCTCTATTTTGTAAGATCTCTTGCGCTAGTTCGATAGAACCGGATAATAGGAGACTATGACCAGGACGATTTTCGGCTTCTAGGGTGGCTATTTCTGGGGGTTGTTCCCAACTGAGGAGCAGTATGCAACTGTTGTGGGGCGATCGCCCAATATCTTGCAGCAGTTTACCATAATTCTGGTATTCGGGTAAGTAGCGACCAACGAGTTCCCCAGGGGTGAGGGTTTCGTGGAAGTCGTCAAGGATAATGAAACAACGGTGCGATCGCAAGTAGTCCAGTAGTGAGCGATGTTCGCTTGTTTCTCCTTGGGAGAGGAATTGGATTAAGCCAGTTGTGAGGGCGTTAAGATTGGGAAAGGTGCGGTGACTATACCAGATTAGGCGATCGAAATGCTCTGCGATCTCGTCTACGACTTGGGTTGCAAGGGCGGTTTTTCCCATTCCCGATAATCCATAGATGGTGATAATGGCGCTATTTTCGTTGAGTATCCAGTGTTTGAGCGTGTTGAGTTCCTCTGTACGGTGGGGATAGAGGCGATCGTATTTGGGGATGTGGGTGCGATCGTGAATTTTATTGGGTTGATTGACTATAGAATGTAATTCCTTTTTTCCATTTTTATCAGAATTCCCACTTTTACTACAAAGATGGATCTCACTTCCAAAAATTTTACTTTGTGCAAAATTGCCAACGCTTGAATTGGAAATATAGTATCTTTCCATTGCAGCGCGGAGATTAGATTTATTAACTTTTTCCTCCAACTCTTCCGATAAAAACTTGTACAACTCACCCGCCACCCTCTTCACATTCGCTTCCGTACAATGATATTCCTCCGCTATTTCCCGATACTTCTGGTTATTCCACACCCCCGTTAACACTGCCTGCTCCAGATTATTAAAATGCGATCCCGTTTTCGCCAGCATTAGCTCATCAGCCCAGTCAACAATTTTTTCGACATCCATTACAAACTTCACACATAAAATTTTGTACATTCTACCGCTTTTGTGATTCCTTTACAACTTTTCTTGACTAAACTAGACTTTTATATCACAAAATAAAACAACTTAGAAACTGAAATTATATTCTATAATAGTCTTTTTTTGACTTGAAAAAAGTTGAATAAAGTTTACCATAAGATTGAAGTATTAAATACAACGATATCCTAGCTTAGGGTTCGATAGACTATGCATTACATTGCAGTAGCTGAGAATGCACATGATTCTTGTATCACAATTGCCAATGATTGCAATATTATTTTACATTTAGAGATAGAACGCTTTTTCAACCACAAGCGCTACAGATTTAATAAAAGTTCTACATTGTTTTCCATTATATCTCTGCTTATTCATGAACTTAAAATTAATGATAATATTACATTTATCATTAGCAGACATAATGGAGAAAAACTATATCCTGAAATCATTGAATACATTTATAGAAATTTTCCCAAATCACAGATAGAAGAAGTGCAACATCTAGATTGCCATGCATCCTTCTGCTACCTTACCAATTTTGATGATGCCTTGGTTTTAGCAATGGATGGTGGTGGAGACTATCGAATACCCCTACATAAAGCAAACTCTTTTATCTATCACTACAAAGACAAAAAGTTAAACTTTATAGAATCTCCATTTAATCAAGGTTTTGATGGATTTGATGGCAAGCTCTGGGCAATCATTGCTTATAAACTATTTAATGATGTCAACGCTGCTGGCAAAGTAATGGGTTTAGCAGCATATGGTGAATTTAGCGAACAATATAAAGAGGTATTTTTAAATAATAAGTTTTCTCATTTAGGATGGGTATTTGATCGGGAGTCTTTAGATAGGCTTTGTAGTTATTTAGATGTTCAAACCCCACATGATGCAGCTTCTCTAGCTTTTACACTGCAAAAAATGTATACCGAAAACCTAATTAGTACACTACAAAATTATAGACATTACTCAGATAATTTGGTTCTAACAGGAGGATGTGCGTTAAATGTGATCGCCAATACTAAGCTAGGCGAAGCATTAGGATACAAAAATATTTATGTTCCATCTTGTCCAGGAGATGAAGGACAGTCTCTAGGGGCATTATTATACTACTTTAGTTCTCAAAATAAAAAAATGCCTATTACTAACCTTCCGTATTTGGGTCGGGGAATTGAAAATAGTCCTATTTCTGATTCAATTTATAAAAAACTAACTGAACTAATGCTAAATGGCAAAGTTGTTGCTTGGCATATGGGACGCTCTGAAACTGGCCCTAGAGCGCTAGGACATAGAAGCTTATTAGCCATTCCAACGACAATGGAATTAAAAACTATTGTTAGTGAAAAAATAAAAAAAAGAGAATGGTTTCGACCGGTTGCACCAGTTGTGTTAGAAGAGTATGCTTCGGACTGGTTTGATGTCCAATATAGTTCTCCTTATATGTCATTTACCGCCAAAGCTAAACCCAAAACCAAAGAACTTGCTCCTGCAATAGTTCATGCAGACGGTACAAGCCGTATTCAAACTTTATCTCGATCCCATAATCCTGAACTACATGAGTTGATTTCAAGAATCTATGAAATCAATGGAATCCCTATCCTTATGAATACCTCATTAAATTGTGCTGGTTTTCCTATTTGTGATACAGAAGAACATAGTCAAAACTTCTTTGTTTCTACAGATGTTCATATCTTGAATATTAATGGCAAGGTTTATATCAAATAACTAATCTAAATTTTTGAGGGGACTAGAAACTCAATGAAAAAAATACTGATCTATGCTGCTCCTTTTTCTTACGGGCCAACCGGCAAGGCATTATCTTTAGCAAGCCACTTAAAAGATGATTACAATATTGATTTTGTTGCCTATGACACTAGCTGGGAACTAATTGCCTTAGATGGCATGAGTATTTCAAAACAAAGTCAGCTTATCCCACTAGAGAATTTAGACGATCAAACACTGTTACAATATTCTTTGATTATAAGCTGTAGTGATTTAAGTTTAGCATTAAGAGCTAAAAGCTTAGGAATCAAATCAGTTATGTTTGACTCTGTTTTTTGGTGGCGCTCCCCGAATATAGAAGACATAATTTCCATAGATGCTTATATAGTTCAGGATTTTTTGGGTGTTGACCATGAAATTAAATTACTTGGCAAACAGCCTTGTAATCTTTATAAGGTAGGTGCAGTACATCGATAAAATCGAGAATAGATCTAATTCCAACAAGCAAATACTTATCAATTATGGTGGTATTGAGTCACCATATATTAAAGTTCCTAAAAATTCAAAATATCCTTTCATGATTACAGACTCTTTATCACAGTTATTCACAGATAAATCAGAATTTAATTTTATTGTAACCGGCAAAAATCATATAATGCAAGCATTGGCTAATAAATACAAAGATTATAGGAACGTTCGATTTGAAACTCTAGAACATCATATTTTCCTGTCCTGTATTGCAAGTAGTGATTTAGTAATTACAACACCAGGAATTGAAACTTTTTATGAAACTGTTTACTTTGGAAAAAGATCTGTACTACTACTGCCACATAACTCTACTCAATATTTACAACTTCTGGCATTGATAGATGCAGGAATTGAAAGTCCTGTATGTAATTATAATCATTATGGTAAAAACTATACATACAAACGACATATTAATGAATCTGAAGAAGTCAAAGCTGTTCTTAAAAATTTTAACGATCTTTATTCTTATTCGCTACATTTAAATAAATACATAGATAACTTATACCAATTAATTGAAACTCGATTGATTGAGCCTGATATTTATGAAATCAATAAACAACAATATTTAAAAAATATTGGAACCAATGGTGGTCAATCAATTGTGAAAATTGTTGAAGAGCTAATTAACTAAGATTTTAGTTCAATCAGGAAATTTTATGAAAATTTTATTGACAATGCATATGCCTTATTTGCCTCCATTAGGTGGAGCAAATAAGACTATCCGATATTTAGCTGAGGAATTAGCATTACGAAAGCATTCAGTAGTCGTTATTGTACCTGCTTTCGGAGACCCTCCGGGTGGCGTGACAAAAGATCAATTTTTCAATGAGCAACAAAAACTTAGTATCTGTTCTCATCTCAATCAAGGAGCATATATATTTTCTCTTAATTATGTCAAAGTTCATGCTGTAGCAGATACCATAAATCTTAGTGATTATTTAAATAATGAAATACAGAAATTTCAGCCTGATTACATAATAGTTACGGCTGAGGATACTACACAAGAATTACTAAAAACGTCTCTAAATCTTAAAAAATATCCTGTGATTTGTTTGGCACAGACACCATCATTATTACCCTTTGGTTCTCATTCTTTCTATCCAGATAGACAAAAAATATCTGTTTTAAAACAAGTAGATGCATTTATAGTTAATAGCTACTTTCTGTCTAATTATGTTCGTCTGTGGGTCGATATTCAAGCAATTCCTATCTATTTACCTGCTTATGGCAAACCACCCTTTCCAAATTTTGCTAATTTTGAAAAGGGTTTTATAACCTTGGTTAATCCATGTGACTTTAAGGGGATTTCAATATTTATAAAACTAGCCAATCAATTTCCTGATTTAAAATTTGCAGGTGTTCCAACATGGGGAATAACTGATCGTGAACTATCTCTCCTTCAAGCAAATTCAAATGTTTCTATACTTCAACCATCTTCTGATATCAACAAAATCTTATCTAAAACTCGTATTTTATTAGTTCCTTCACTATGGCTTGAAAATATCCCACTGGTTATCATTGAAGCAATGCTTAGAGGTATTCCTGTTATTTCTAGTCAAGTTGGAGGAATTGAAGAAATTAATCTAGGAACTGGTTTTATACTACCAGTGAATCCAATTACCAAAGTTACTCATGGTTTCAAGCAAAATAAAACTATGATTCCGGTTGTACCCACTCAAAATATTAAACCTTGGTCTGACGCTATTATTCAACTTACTTCAAGTAGAGAATTATACTATAGTCAATCTCAGTTGGTCAGAATTAGAGCTAATAATTTTATTGATTCAATTAAGATTGAAAATCTTGAAAATCTCCTAAATTCACTTGATTAAGTCCGATTTTTTTCTAACGTTTGCAAAGTTTTTATATCCTCTTCAAATTCTTCAACATCATAATCAATACAAATACCGCGACTAGCAATTTCTTTCTGAAACTCTAACAAGTGCATTCCGGCTAAATGACGCGCTTTGCCTATACTAATTCTATCTTGTTGGAAGAGCCTAATCGCAATTTCCAGCTTCAACTGTGCTTCAGACATTTCAGAAGCTTGGAGAATATCATCTGGAATGAGAACAGCCATGTTTTAATTATCCCGTGAATGGTTTAGACTCGATCGTAGCTTAATCTATAGCGATCGCCGATCGCACCGGCTCTTGGCTTAAGGGTGAATAATCGGCTACAATTCCTTCTAGGGTCAATCTGGGCGATCGCCTTTTTGCGCGATTAATCTGTATTACAGGATACTCTGGACTCCTTGGGTTCAATTGCCTTGGCTAGACGGAGCGATCGTATCGTATTCTAGTTTAATACTCATTTATTCCATACTTCTGGTTTAGGTTAACATACAATGACTCTTCCCAACTTTATCCTTCTAGGGGCAGCAAAATCCGGGACTAGCTCTGTCTGGAATTACCTCAAACAGCATCCCCAGGTGTTCATGTCTAATCCTAAAGAACCTAACTTTTTTGTCTTTGAAGGGATGAAGTTACCCCCATTTATCGGGCCAGAACCTCCAGAAATTTTGTGTAAAAGATTATATCAAAACACGATTACTGATTGGCAAAGCTATCAACAATTGTTTGATAGGGTCTCTGGAGAAAGTGCCATTGGCGAAGCCTCAGTCAGATATCTTTATTTTCCCCAAGCCCCGGAAAAGATTAAGAACTATCTTCCGGATGTAAAAATGATTGTTATGTTACGAAATCCGGTGGATCGGTTGTATTCTCATTATGTGATGAATCTCCGGCATTTACTAGAACCTTTATCCTTAGAAGATGCTTTAGCCCAAGAGAAAGAGAGAATCAATAATCGTTGGGGTTGGGATTGGCATTATACTCAAGTGGGGATGTATTCAGAACAAATTAAGCGATATTTAGATTACTTTCCCCCAGAACAACTGAAAATTATTGTATATGATGATTTTCGCCAAGATCCCCTAGGGACAATGAAGGAAGTGTATCAGTATCTAGGGGTAGATGATACTTTTGTCCCAAATGTTGAAGGACGAAAAAATCAAGGATATTGGCCGAAAAATAAATTAGTCCATCAGTTTTTATATACCTCTAATTCCTTAAAGTCATTTCTAGAAAAATGGCTCCCACGGTCTTTATCTCAGAAGTTAATCAAAAACTTGAAGCAATGGAATAGTGCCCCTATTCCCGCCTTATCCATGGAGTTAAGACAATCTCTGAATGAAGTCTTTCGGTCTGATATTATCAACCTTAAAGAGATTTTGCATCGAGAGATTGCTTGGTTAGACTCATGAGCTTAGACTTGCTGGATAATTAAGAGTTTATCAATTTCTGGGTTGGGAATGTCTTGAGTTTTTCCATTGGGCCAAGTGACTTGAATGGACTCAACTTTATCTTGCTGTCCTAAACCAAAGTAGAGTCGGTAGTGACCTTGAGATCGCCAAGCCCCATCTGCTTGACCAACTTGCTGGAATTGAGTCCCATTTTCGGTAATGACTTTAACTTTACCACCAATAGCGACTGTATTGCCCGCAGCCCCTTTCAATTCTATTTGTAACCAATGGTTCTCATTTCCAGGATTTCGATAGAGCAACACTTTAGACTTGCTAGATTTGCTTAATTCAGCAATATCCTCGGCTTTCTTTTGTTGTTTTTCCCACCAAGACATTTCTTCTGATTTACCGATCAGTAAGTCGCGATCGCCATCATTATCGGCATCAAACCAAGTACAATAAGCATATCCTCCAAATGTCTTAGGTGAATTAACCTGTAATAGATTAATTTTCTCAAAGGTGTGATTAGGACGTTGGCGATACATTCCATACCGCAACGTATATAAATCAGTTAACCCATCATTATCATAATCGACCCAGTTAGCAGCAAAGGCTCTAGAAGGAAGTCCAATAGATTCGGGATCGGTAGCCGTATATTCACCTTGATTATTTGTAAATAATACACTTCCTCTTCTAGAGGCGGCAAATAAATCTAAGTCTCCATCATTATCATAATCGGCGATCGCAAGTTGATTGACTGAACTCTCCTCTTGCCCTAACTCTTCTGCAACAAAGGTTCCCGCTTGGTTTCTGTAAAGCCAAAACGTGGTTTCATCAGCCCAAAACAGATCCATATCGCGATCGTTGTCAACATCTAACCATACAAACCAACCCATATCAGACATAGCTAAATTTTTCTCTTGTGCCAGATCAATGAAACGACCTTCAGAGATTTGGCGATAGAGTTGATTCGCTTGCAAAGAATTTGGCGGCCAATGCCGTCCACACATAGTATAAAGATCCAGCAGATTATCTTGGTCAAAATCAACCCAAGCCACTTGTCGTGCTGCACAACCTTGTTTTTTTAACCCAACTTGTTCAGCAATATCTTCAAAGCCAGATCGGGTTTGCAACATTAATTCATCAGTAGCATTAGGTGCAAGTTCTGGCATCTTCCCAACCATACCACCCCGTACAATCACCACATCTAAATTTCCGTCATTGTCATAATCATTCCAAGCCATACCATGCCGATCCATATGAGGTAAGGCATTAATCGGAGGTAGGGAAAAATCATGGGAGGGGGGAGATCCAAACTTAGAATCGATATAAACCTGGGTTAAATCCGATTCAGAATTGAGTTTGAAAAATGGTGGGAAAAAAGGATAAGATGCGGGAAAGGCGATCGATAAACGACCATTGCCTTTGATCTGGAAGTTCACCAACCTGACTTTATCGAGTCCCCCAGATAAAGCATTCGTATCATTGATTTTAATGGATAGATCGCCCGAAGTTACGGGAGTCGCTGATAGAGGGACAATGACTAATCCACTAAAGTCTTCTGGATTGGAGAGATTTTGGGCAGCGATCGTTAATTGATAGTTATGCCAATAAATGTATAATCCAGGATCTTGTCTATTCAAAAGCAGATCAGAAACAGGTTGCTCTGTAACTTCATAATTTTGAGGAAATCCTAAATCATAAATTTTATTTTCAAATCCTTGACCTTGCTGATTAATATCGAAAATTTGCCGGGCGTTATGATTGGCAGAATAGATATCTAAATAGGTATCTTGATTAATATCAGCCACCCCTAAATCAAAGAGAGAATAGACAGAGTCCAGATTTTCTTGAGTATAACCAGAATCAATATTTAATGGATACTGATCCAGATCTCGCTGTGTCCATAGGATAATAGATAAACTCACTAATCCAAGAATAAATAATATAAGAATATTGCGTTTCATGTTCACACTCTCTGTTTATGTTTATTTAGGATTTATTTTCTCGATAATTTCTCTAGAAATCATCCGACGACGACGATACCATGTCGCCATACCAATTAATAGGCCAGAAAGAGCAAATGCTGCCAATAAAGGCAAAATTTCTCCAGTTTGAATTGCCTTAACACCTTCACTTCCCAATAGAATAAAAGGAAACAGACCCAATATCGTTCCGATCGCTGTGCCTAACAGATAATCTTTAAAACTGACTGATGTTAAACCCGCCGCAAAATTAACGATTCCGTAAGGAATAACCGGCAGCAGGCGAATAGCAAAAATATAGAATACACCTCCTTGATAAATTTCCGCATCCATAGCTTTCCAATAACCTTTAAGCTTATCAGACACCATTTTTTGCCCGTTTATTCGAGTAAATCCAAAGCCAATTAAGGCAGAAATAATGGACGCTAAACTCGTCCAAAATAATCCCAACCAAGGCCCAAATATTACTCCCCCCATCAAATTTAGAGGTGTAGTTGGTAAAATTAGCAAGGTTGAGATGATATAAATCATCATAAAAAAGAGTGGAGTCCAAAATCCTGTAGATTCTAGCCAAAGCTCCAGTTTTGAAGAATCAACTCCCGCCAACCCGTAAACCCCTGCTAGAGTCACAATAATACTAATAACAAAAATAATCAGAAAAATACCTTTCATTCAACCTAATAAAGATCGGCTATCTATTTTGGCTTTCAAGACTCGCCAGGACATCCAATTTTATTGAATTCACAAAGTCTACTTCTTGACGATTATTTTTTGCCCAAATTTCTCTATTGATACGATCTTTATCCAGAACATCATCTATATTTTTAGGAGTTAAAAGAAGCCCAAAATCATCAAACTCTTTTTTCTCTTCATTACCTAAAACACGATTCACAACCAAGTCCCCAATCGGCTTTATATAATGAGAGTCATCAACATAATTATTCATAGTTTCAGATAGGGGTTCAGTCGTAATACTATTATAATTGAAAAAATCCCAAACAGGCGCGATCGAAACCATTCGTCTTTTCCAATCTTCCAAAACACTCCATTTCCCACTGGCATAAATTGATTCTAGTCGAATCGCATGAGCAGGAGAAAAATAAATAATCAATTCTACATTATGTTTTTGACACAGATCAACAATTTTTTGAAACTCGTGAATATATTCTTCTGATAGTTTATAATCATGATGTAACTTAAAATAAAGTTTTGTAGATCCCTCAAATCGAATGGTTGTATTACCGTCCTCTTTCTTGAAGTAAGGCAAGAACCCCTGTTGTGATAATGCTTCTTCATTCTCCGATCCTTCTACACTTGCTTCAATAGTTTCTTGGCTCGCTTCCAGGGTATCTAAAGATAACAGAGTATTGAGAAAATCTTCAAAAACAATATGTTTTTTTTCTAAACGAGACTCAGTAAAACTGGGCTGATTGTCTAAATTTTCATTAAACATAAAGAAATCCAACCCTAAAATCACTCTCTGTAAATTTGGATTATTCACGAGTGTGTGCTCAACATATCTCCTCAGTTCATAAATATTTGCACCATTAAGACCTAGGTTATAAACAGGGGCAAAAGTTTGTAGGGATGGATGATTGGGATCTAAAGCTCTTTTCATTCTGGATGAGCCAAGTAAAATAGTATTGGGTTTAAGATGAATAATCTCTATGGCTTTATAGAGCCTATCATTATTTTCCTTGTTGGGTTTATGATGATTTAATCCATAAACCACAAATTTTTCATCATATACTCCGTAGGGATCAATTATCATATTGAAGCTCCCCACGACAATTAACGGTAGGGCCATAAATGAAAAGAATAAAATATTAAAAAATATGTGCTTTTTGTCTTTTCTTTTAAAAGGCAGATTACTTTTATAGATCATTTTTGATTCATCGGGAATAAGTTAGAACTGAAAATACAAAAATTCTGATACACGATTCATAGATAATAAGCAGATTCCGGTTAATAAACCCAGGCAACAAGACCAGATAAAATCAGGTTTAAATTTGTGCATCAATTCTTGGGTATTTGGCATATATTTGACAGCAATGGTTAAGAGGACTAGAATTACAAATGGTAAGCGATCGCTATCCCAAAACTCTGGCAAGTAATTCAACGATCGCCAGGATTGAACTTGAATTCCAAATTGAGTTAATATAGCTAATCTTCCGGTTGGCT
Source organism: Roseofilum reptotaenium CS-1145 (assembly GCF_028330985.1). Taxonomy (NCBI): domain Bacteria; kingdom Bacillati; phylum Cyanobacteriota; class Cyanophyceae; order Desertifilales; family Desertifilaceae; genus Roseofilum; species Roseofilum reptotaenium. The sequence goes on from NZ_JAQMUE010000105.1 coordinate 53,365, forward strand.
CTCCAGGTAAAACCAATCCATTTCCAGCCATCATAACTTGTAAAATTTTCAGCCCGTTCGATAGGGTATCGGCTCTAAATAAAACCCAGGCTCCAATAACAGACAAAAACGTAATTAACCACGATAGAAGCTTAGGTAGAGAAATATTTAACTTACGCCAACCATGATTAACACAAAGATAGAAACCGTGCAGTCCTCCCCAAATCACATAAGTCCAACCTGCACCATGCCATAATCCCCCAAGCAACATGGTCATCATTAGATTAGTATAACGCTGAACTTCTCCTTGACGACTACCTCCTAGAGGAATATAGAGATAATCCCGCAGGAAGTTAGATAAAGTAATGTGCCAACGTCGCCAAAAATCACTAATGGACGTGGCTTTGTAAGGGGAATTAAAGTTAATGGGTAAGTTAATATTAAACAATAATCCTAAACCGATCGCCATATCAGAGTAGCCAGAGAAGTCAAAGTACAGTTGATAGGTATAACTGAGCACACCAACCCAGGATTCAATGAAAGTAATTTCATTGGGGTGATCGAATACGGTAGCGACCCAAGGGGAAAGATTATCCGCGATTAAAACCTTCTTACATAATCCCAGGCTAAATAATACTAGACCTCGGCTAAAATTCTCATGGGAAAAAACATACCTTCTAAGGTTCCGTAATTGCGGGATCAATTCATCATGACGAAGAATAGGACCAGCAATCAATTGAGGAAAGAAGACGACAAATAAGCTATAGGTTAAAATATCATAGTTGAGGTCTTTCGTTTCTCCTCGATAGGCATCGACCAGATAAGCAATTTGGGTAAAGGTATAAAAAGAGATTGCTAAGGGTAAAATAATTGTAGGAATAGAGAAGTTAGCCTGAATAACTTGGTTGACAGAAGTGATGAAGAAGTTCGCATACTTGTAGTAACCAATCGTGACTAAATTGAGAGTAATCCCGATCCAGAGTAAGGTTTTAGCAGATTGACTTTTGGGTTGAGCATAGGCAATGCTCTTTCCCATTTGATAGTTAAAAATAACGGATATGAACAGGAGGGGCAAGTAAGCAATATTCCAATAGGCATAAAATGCAAAGGAAGCCGCAGTTAACCAAACTTGAGATGCTTTGATCAATTTGAATTGATTTAAAGTCAAAAATACCGTTAAGGTTATCGGTAAAAATACAAAAATAAAAATGTAAGAGTTGAACAGCATTTTTGTTTTTGAGAAAAGAGAACTATCAAAACTGAGTTAACTTTGGTTACTCATTAGAACAAGATTGATCCCAATGGGTTGTTTGTTCAACAGTTTGGTCTTCCCCTGGGGGGACAGTGCGCTCATCCATAAAATAGACTGTGATTTGATCCATTTGTTGTTCACCGGTATGATTTTGATTCCAAGTTCGGCATAAGTAGTCACCGAAATAAGGATAAAGACGTTTACCAATCGATCGATTCAGGTTGATATAATAGGTTCGCCACTGCATGTTCGGATACCAGCGATTCCGTTGTTTGAGAGTTGGTTTTTCCCAACTTACTTCCCCTGTTTTTCGGTTGAGAAGATCTACGGATGTGCCATCTTTCAGTTGGCCTTGAATGATGTGCCAGCCATCATCTTTAGGAGGAGAGGGGGCAAAAATACTCCATCCTTGATCTAAGCGAGTTAAACCTCCAAATCCTTCTATTCTCTGAAAAGTTCTTTTGGATAGAATTCGATTGATGGTATGGTCTCGACTTAGGGTTCTGTTGGCTAATTTTTTAATGTTCCAAAAGGTGGCATAAGCAAATAGCAAGATCGCCACTACACTTAAGAAAGAAGATGGTCGAACAACTAATGGACGGAATTTAAAGGGAGCGGTAAACTTACCGGCAAATTTACGGTTATTGGCAATAGTCTCATAGAATTTATTACCCAAATTCATTAAGGGTTGCCAACGTAAAACTCTGGCAAAAGGCTTGAAGATGGGAGATAAACTAACTACATAGGCGATCGCGTCCCACTTAAAACGGCGCTTCTCTTGCCAATCTACCACTACCCAAGAATTGTAGGCTTCCATATCAGCGTAAATTGAGGGTTCATTTTGAGCGCAGATGAGGGGAGTAGTACCGGGTAGAACTAAGAACGTTCGCAGTAGATAAACCACTTTTTTGCAAAAACCACACTCTGCGTCATAGTAAATTTTTAATCCCATGCGTTGTGGAGTGGCTACACGCTTTTCGAGATAATCCCAAAATTCACTCGGAAGAAAAACTAACCAGCTTGCACTGCTAAGAAATGGAAAAATTCCAATTTCAAATCCTAAGCCAAAGCTAATATGGAGAAGAATAAACGTTATAACTGTGAGCGTTCTAACGATAGGAGTCCGAAAGGGGACAAATAGCAATAAAGGGCCTAACCATTCAATCACTAATGTGGCATGAGTTGCCAGAGTCATGAGCGGGGGGAAATTCAAACCCCATTCAGCGACTGGAGTAGCATATTGATCAAAACTAAAAGCGTAATAAACTGCATCGCCGTCAGGGAACCAAATTGAACTACTGACTTTGAAGGCAGCAGAAAACATATAGATATAGCATTGCTGAAAATGTAAGGCTAAGGTTGCTCCAGTTAAAATTCGTTTGGGAAGTTTTTCACGTGAAGAGTTGAGCGCACTATCGATGGAATAGGTAGCTCCTAAAGGTAAAAACATTGCCCAAAACATTAGTGCCCTAATTACATCATCAGCAGCAAAAATAACAAATGGATGGCGATTATGAAGAGAAATTAATAAGGCCCAAGATGCAATGGTGGCTAATCGAGTTCTGTACCCAACCAGCATTCCTAATGCCATGAGTAAAGCAAAGGAAAATAATAGGGCTTGAACAATGGTTTGACCGCTGAGAGCATGAATTGACCAATACCCAGGTTTGAGAAGTTCAAATAAGACAGGTGTGGGCAAAACACCTTCATTAGAGTATAGGTCTCTGATATCTCTAGAGCGGATCAATAAATCGGCGATTAAGACGAGGGATAAACCGATTCGGAATAAGGCAAAAGAGCGCAAGTCTAACCCAAATATCTGTTCTAGTTTATTGCGCCAGGGAGATAAGACTGATTTGCTTTCACTCACCATTGTATGACCCTCTATTTTAAAGTTCTATTGAATACCTGTGGGATAGTTTTTAGCTTTACGTTTTCGAGTTTTAAAAATCCAATTTACCCATCCCATCCACCATCCTTGTAACCAACTGAGGAAAACTTGTAGGCGATGAGAGATTGTGGGCATCCTAATTAAATAAACCAGATTTCTAAATAAAAAAGCAAGCGATCCATGAAAATGTAGACCAAAGCTAGATACTGCTGCGTCATTCACTCCTACGGTTATCATTTCGCCTAAATGAAGATACCGAAACTTTTTGAGTCGTTTTTGGTGGACTCTAGACCGGAGATTTTTGGCTGCAACTGGTGCTTGTTGATATGCAGCTTGAGCTGTCCGGGGAATTTCTGAGTTACTGGGGATATCGGCAATATCGCCCAAGGCAAATACTTCTGGATATCCTTTTAACTGAAGGGTAGGTTCGACTAATAATTGTCCATAACGATTATGTTCACAGTCTAGATCTAAAACCCACGATCGCGCTTTAGTCCCTGTTGTCCAAATCACTAAGTCAGTCGGCAATGTTATGGTTTCATTGGCTTGTTCGACGATTAACCGATTGGCTTGGACTAAGTTAACTTGGGTTAGGAAACTAATCCTTACGTTTCTTTCTTCCAGTGCTTTTTCAGCGGTGAGGCGAGTTGCTTTGGTAAAAGATCGCAGAATTCTATCTCCCCTCGTAATTAAACGGACTTCTGCTTTCTGTCCTAAATAGTCTGCAATTTTCGTGGCTAATTCGACTCCAGAAGGACCCCCTCCGACAATGGCTATTTGGACAGGAGCTTTGCTTAGACTCCGAAAATCCTGTAATTTCTTTTTTAAAAATTCAGTATCCTTTAGAGTCCGAAAACTGACAGCATGTTCTTTGACTCCAGGGACATTATCGATCAGACTCTTTACTCCTACTGCAATAATCAAATAATCATACTGAAGTTCTCCCCTGTCTTGTAGGTAAACTTGCTGTTTTTTTAAATCAGTTCCTAGGATATGATCTTGATAGAATTTGATTTTTTTCTGGCGAATTAACTTCGAGAAGGGGGGGGCAATTTCCCAAATTTGAAGTTCATTGGTAATTAATTCATAGAGTAAAGGGGTAAATAAAATATGATCGTTTTGATCGATGAGGGTGACTTGTAGTTCAGAAAAGCGCTGGAGATATAAGGCCGCATAGAGTCCTCCAAATCCTCCCCCAAGAATACAGACCTTGAAAGGGGATTGAATGCTTGTATGAGGGGAGGAAAGATCAATAGGAGTATGCATGATCAGTTTTGGCCAGAGGTGGGATTGGGTTCGGGTAAAGAATCTAGAATGGGTTTCAATTCTTTGACAAGCTGCTCACCTCTAACTTTCCTCCCTTCAGGATTTAAATGGTAATGGGTATCGGCAAACCAGCTAACATTACTTTGAACATTTAAGGTATCTGGATCGTAAATTAAGGGAGCTATTTTTTCGAGTTTTTCGATGGTGATTTGTACATTTTTGATGGTTTTGTCGTTTCTATCGCCATAAATCCAAGGCAACGATAGGATGAGTGTACCGCCTTTGGCTTCCACTTCAGTTTTAAACTGACTAATCCGCTTAATTGCATGTTTGGAAGGGGGTTTGTTAACGACCATTTGCCACCACTTTCCAGTACGCTCTTGATAAGCAATGGGGTCTCCTTGGGCGGTGACATCTGAATAGTAACCGGTTAATTTTCCTTCTTCAATTAAGTCCCATGTGGATTCAACGGCTCCCCGAAGGGTGAGAACGCCTAATAAGAAGCCTTCTTGAGCAAGTTCTTTGGCAGGAATATTGCCAACTGTGGGTTGTCCGGTGGCAATGGCTAGAGCAGCGGAGCGATCGCTAATTCCATCGTCATCCCACAAAACAAAATTGTATTCTGGAATCAACAATACCACATCTCCAGGCTGAACATGCTGGAGAATACTGGGTAAAATGACATTTAATCCCACTGGACCGTCTAATCCGAGATTTAAGACCGGGATACCGAGTTGCTCCTGCAAGAGGACGGAATCAATGGTGAAATGAGCGCCCGATCCTCCCATAATCAGGAGTCTGCGGGGGGCTTCTATGGGTTCAGAGGCGATCGCCATCTTCGATTCATATAACCTCCGTAACCAACTCAAATTCCCCCCATAGCGAGCATTATGGTAATAGCCGATACCCCATGCTATTCCCGCAATTAATACCCAACTGCCTAATCTTAGTGCTGTCTGCATAGGTTTCTCAATCTAGTTTAGAAATCAAAATAGATAAACTCTGAAGGAGTATTTGCCCCAAGCAAAATAGCCAATCCTAATAATCCTCTGGAAACCCAAGGGGACACCAAGATATCATATTCTGCTCGTTTTTGCCAAACGGCCAAATGTTCAAGAAAGAGAACTCCTAAAGCTAAAGCCAGGGTGACCATTAAAGCACTCATTTGATTGGTATTATAATCGCTAAAAACGGATGTAAAATTACCAAAAGAATAAGCCAACGGATTAATTAAGGATTTTAACTTCAGGACTAATCGACCGATATTAGTATCCATGAAGAATAGACAACCCAACGTTACAGAGACAAACGTTAATCCCCAAGAGATAAACTCAGTTTTAGAAGTCCACTGTCCTATCAGCTTTTGGAAGGGACGACCGGCGTATCGTAAAACCAGAAGGAGTCCTCCATGATACGCGCCCCAGAGGATAAAATTCCAGGCGGCTCCATGCCAAAAACCGGACAATGTAAACGTAACAAATAAGTAAAAGGGGGCCCATTTTTTGTTTCGGCCCATCAAAGGAATAAACACATAATCTCGGAACCAGTTACTTAGGGTAATATGCCAGCGCCGCCAAAATTCCTGAATACTAACAGAGGTATAGGGGGCTAAAAAATTAAGCTCTAGCTTGACTCCAAAAAACTTTGCAATGCCCACCGCCATAAAACTATAGCCCCCAAAGTCAAAGTAAATTCTGAGGGTAAAGAGAAAGGCATGGAACCAAATAAACCAAGCATTACTGGTTTCTTGTAACTCAATATAAGGGGCAATGTTATCGGCAAGGACAAATTTCATGAACATCCCTAAGGATAACCAGCGCAACCCATATTCTAAGTTTTCCACAGTAAACTTAAACTGAAAGCCTTGGAGCTGGGGTAAAAGTTGACTACGCCGTTCAATTGGACCCGCAACAATTTGGGGGAAAAAGGCAATAAAGTTTACATAATCGACAAAATTAATCGGCTTTTTCCGCTTAGAGACATAGGAATCAACAACGAAAGCCACCATTTGAAACGTATAGAAGGAGATGCCTGGTGGAATTTGCTGGAATACCGGTAGCGGAAACGTTTGTTTCCAGTTAGAAGGGATCGTAAACCCTAAACCGATCACATCTTCAACCAAGAAAGTTAAGTATTTGAAGTAAGCTAAAACACTGACATCAAAAATAATTAAGGTTGCCGCCACTAGATAGGCTTTCCAACCTTTATACTGCAACATAAACTTCACCATCAGGTAATTAAAGATAACCTGAAAGATGAAGATAATGAAGCTGGAGAAGCTAGCATTTAAGAATAAAATTAGGGACAGGAACATTAAGCCCAAGGTATCCAAATACCTTGGCCACAAGTTAAAACTTTTGCCAATGAGCCTAATTGTAAAAAATGGAACTGAAAATAAAAACAGAATCCACCAGAAAGAAAAATCGGAGAAGTTCAATGAGTGGCTTCCTCTCTTAACGCTGTGATCGGTGGGGTGAGACTTGATCTTCAACAGCTAAGGAGAGAAAAACCCCTCCTTAACTTCAAAAGTATAGCTGTCAGGGGAAAAATAAGGGTTCAGTTTACTTACCTTTAAAGAATCCACCCCAGCCTGATTTCTTCGTTTTTTCTGCTGGTGCCGCCTTGGCTTCTTCTCCCTCTGAACTATCCAAGTCAGAAATATCAAATTCAGATACTAAATATTGGGCTGCATTTTCAATGGTGGGGTGATCCCAAAATAGAGTAGAGGGTAATTCTACATCATCTAGATCTAGCCAATCTTCTAAGTCTCCCACTAAGGTTACCGCATCAATGGAATCTAAACCATAGCGAGTTAGAGATTCGCTAACATCAATTTCGTCTGGTTTTTTAGACAATACTTCAGCTAACTGGTTAACCAGCCAAGTTTGCAGCACTTCAACAGGTGATTGTTCAGTTTGAGTTTGTTCGGACGTAGAATTTTGAACTTGCATGGGTTGGAGTCTCCTCTGTTTAGAGAGTTGCTAGTTGGAAAGGAACAATAGAGAACATTTGTTTCTGTTCATACAGCTTAACGAGTTGCTGGGCAACGGTTTCCATATAGGGAGCAGGAACCGGATGCGATCGCCCGAAGGGGGCTAACAGTCGATTTAGGCTTAGAATCAGCCATTTGCCCTCAGCGAAAAACTCATCTAGGTTTTCCCGATTATAAACCCACATCTGCACACATGAAGCTGCTGCATGTAAGGTGCAATATTTTTTCGCCAACTCAAACAGTTCTGGGGATTGATTGTGACCATATTCAAAGGCTGAGTTAGCAATGAATTGATCGTGGGCATCAAGCTCCTCAAGAATAGCTTGAGTCAAGGCAATCACGGGTTCAATAATTTCTGGGCTGACTGCATTTTTCTCTTTCAGCATCTTAAGCTGGCCTAAAGTAATTTCTAAGCCTTGTAGAACATCATCCGCCCCACGGCCAACTAATTCTAATTTCTCTGGTTCAAACTTAGGAAGCTCTTGATCTAAGGCAAAGATCGTATTCAGACGCTGACCAATTTGTTCCATTTTAGTGTCATTTCGTCTGGATCTAGATTTAGAAATTTGACGAAATTGGAGCAGCAAGGCATGGAGATTCACGACACTACTGCCATCAAATACACTAATAATTAAATTGTCTCGTAAAACTTTCTGGAAAATCCCCGAATCATGTTCTTCACGCATATAGAATCGTGAACCCAACACCACGGAGATATCATTAATCATATTCTCCAGTTGAATGGTGACGAAATACTTGACGACGGCTGCCCAAACACTGAATTGTTGGGGGACAACATGAAATCCCCTAGCTGAGGCGATCGTTTCACACTCACAGATGAGAAGATCCAAAAATGCATTGACCAAAGTATGGCGGGGTTGGGGCATCTGGAAAACAGTTGTTCCATAAACCGCCCGTGAGAGGGCAAATTTTAGGGTAGTTCTCAAAGCTGTGTCTGCGGCTCCATGGGAAAATGCAGAACACAAGGTGCGCGTAATTTGGAATCCTTTCAGGGCTAACTCTAATCCGGCACCTTCTTCTTTCAAGAGCATATCATCAGGAACAAAGCAATCTTTGAACCCAATACCACTCATATCTGATGCCCGAATTCCATGGGTCAAAATTTTGGGCAAATTGTAATACTGATCGGGATTTAGACGGCTTTTCTCTACCATAAATAGGGACAGGCTTCTGGCTGCTGCACTGTCCTCTGTTTTGGCTAAAATGTAAGAAACACCAGAAATGGTTGCCCGGTTAATCGGCCATTTTTCTCCGTTTAAGAGGTAACCACCATCGACTTTCTTGGCACTGAGGTCTCCTCCTGTTAAATCAGCCCCATGTTCCCGTTCGGAATAACCAAGACACATGGCACCATTTTCATTTCTCATGTAATTCGATAACCAAGCTTTTTGCTCTGGAGTACCGGCCATCCAGGTAATAAATGACCAAAACATGGTTGTAAAGGCAATACCAATGGTTTGGTCTCTGCGACATAAGACCCGAACAATAGCAACAAACTCTTCAAAGGAGGTAAACTCACCCCCATATTGCTGGGGAACATAGTAGTTCTGAAGTTTCCAGTCATAGAGCCAGTTTACTTGCTCATGGGGAAATGCTTCTGATTCATCAATATCAACGACCTGTTTATAGGACATGATATTATCGGGAGATTCTGGATTCCCCAGAGCCTGTTCTAGCTTTTCAGCTAGGCAATATTGTTTCAGTTGCTGCATGGACTTTTCCAAAGATAACAGAATCAAGATTGAGATTGAGATTGAAGCTCGGAAGCAAGAGAGTCTACTTCACTTTGTAAATTGCGATAGGTAATCGAGAATTTGGGATTTTCACACCAGTCTGCAACCACGGTTAAGTTCCCTTCTAAGAAGTTGCTACGACAGGCTCGCCGTTGAATTTTGCCACTGGCTGTTTTGAGAATATTCCCCGCTTTAGCTAATACGATCGCATAGGGTTGGATTTCATGAATTTCAGAAATGGCCTGACGAATATCGCCCATGACTTTTTCTGTATCGAAATTTTGGGCTTTCCGTTTGACTTCTTGAACAATAACCAGTTGTTCTTGTCCTTTGGCTTCAATGGAGAAGGCGGCACCATAATCGGATCGCAAGTCTGGATGAAGTCCTTGCACCGTCCATTCCAGGTCTTGGGGATAGTGGTTTGTCCCGTGAATAATAATCAGATCTTTGATTCGACCTGTAATATAAATCTCTCCTTCATGGAGGAATCCTAAGTCACCCGTGCGTAGAAAAGGCCCTTCTTGGGTATCTTTAATATAGGCTTGGAAGGTTTCTTTTGTGGCTTCTGGCCGCTGCCAATATCCCTGAGCGACGCTGGGATCTTTGACCCAAATTTCCCCAACAGTTTGCTCATTGCATCGGGTTAAGGTACTCGGCTCAACGATCGCCACTTCAGTTTCACATACTAAGCGACCACAGGAGGGATAGATTCTTACTCCTTCTTCATCTGGTGAAGCCGTCACTACCCGATTTTGTTCTAGTTCGGCTGTATCTACAGGGAGAAATACGGGATCGGTGAGTTTGGGTTTTGTTGATACTAAGAGGGTATTTTCGGCTAAACCATAGGAAGGGGCAAAGGTATTCCAGCGAAACCCACAGGATTCAAAGGTTTCATAAAAGGTGCGCATGACTTCTGGGTTAATCGGTTCTGCCGCATTCCCGGCGGCTTCCCAAGAGCTTAAATCAAGAGTTTCGAGTTGCTTGGGCTTAACCCGGCGTACACAGAGGTGATAAGCAAAGTTAGGAGCTTGGCTATGAGTCGCCTTGTACTTGGACATGGCTTGCAACCACCGCAAGGGTTGTTTAATGAAGGAAAAGGGCGACATGATGTAGCAGGGGGTGGCGTTAAATAAAGGAACCATCATTCCTTCTACCAAGCCATAGTCATGGAAGTAGGGCATCCAGGTAACGCTGATACTGTTGGTATCATATCCACAGGCTCTTTGCAGATAGCCGCAGTGATGCATTAAGTTGCTGTGGCTAAGCATTACCCCCTTGGGGGTTGAGGTTGAGCCGGATGTGTATTGCAGGTAGGCTAGGGTCTCTGAGGTGACTTGAGGGTCTTCCCATTGGTTCGCAAGGTCTAGGGAAATGGTTGAGGTATCAATCCATTGCAGGGTTTCAAGTTCGGGAAACTCTTCCGAGCCTTCCGCCATTAAGGACTGAATTTGTGTCGTCGTTAGTACCAGAGAAGCTTGGGCATCTTGGATAATGGCTCGTAGTCTGGGAAGGGTGCGTTTGAGGCGACCAGATTCTGGAGGGGGAACGGGAATGGCGATCGCACCCGAATATAAACAACCGAGGAATGCCGCCACTACGTCTACCCCTTGAGGGTATAGTAACAGAGCGCGTTCCCCTGAGGCTTGATGCTGCTGCAAGTAAGCGGCGATCGCCTGGACTTGCTGCTGCAACAAACGATACGTTAATGGGTCTGTTTCTTTTTTACCATCCGCTAAAAATACATAGGCTAATTGATCTGGCTTGTTAACTGCCAAGTCCCGCAAACACTCAATTACAGTCGCATACTTGAGAGTTGGGGATATAGAGTTTTCCACTTCTACACTCATGAATACCGTTCCAATAGAGATTGAAGTCACAGGAGAGGATACTCTTGTGACGAGTTAGAGTTTTTACCTAAACTTTGCTTGGAGTACTTGATTTTTTAATCAGAATCTAAGTGGTATTATGGCACAGACCTCTTAGAGGTGTCATCTGTTCTAGAAGATCTTTACTAAAACTTTATAGAACCCCTTCTGTTGGTGGGAACCCATCATCGCTAGAGCTGTCATCATCCAGATTCTGGAAAGGCGACCCTTGCCACCCTGACCGCGATCGCACTCGCTCGAATGGGTAATGCGATCGTGAAAAATTGTAAACTTTAACCGAAGGATCGGGAAATGAGGGCAACTGTTGATACTTATTTGCAAAGGACATACTCAAGACGACTTGTAATATTTCTCTCTTTTATGAGGTATAGTTTGAAGCCTTAGACCCTAAGCGAGACAAGCTTTTGCCTATTACTAGAGTGCGAAGTTCTATAAACACTACGGTTTAGCAATCCATCCTTTGACTTCACTATCGAGGAGAGGTTTCTCTAGTTTCACATATTCACTTTTTGCCGCTTGCAAAATATGTTTCATCTGCACAGTTTCATCATTTTCTGCTGCTAGAAAAGCCGCATTGAGGGCAATATTGCGGATATTTCCTCCAGAAATACTCAGTTTTGCTAGTTTGTTCATATCTAAATCTTGAGTCGGCGTTTCCGGGGGGAAAATTCTGCGCCAAATTTCTGCCCGTTGTTTAATATCAGGAAAATTGAAAGGAACAATAAATCGAATCCGTCGCATAAAGGCATTATCTAAGGCTCCTTTGAGGTTGGTGGTGAGAATAGCAAGACCTTGATAAGCTTCCATCCGTTGCAAAAGATAGCTCACTTCAATGTTAGCGTGGCGATCATGAGAATCTTTAACTTCCGAACGTTTTCCAAACAGAGCATCGGCTTCATCAAATAATAGGATAGTGCCTCCACTTTCAGCCGCATCAAACACGCGGCGTAGGTTTTTTTCAGTTTCACCAATATATTTACTGACTACAGAGCTTAGATCAATTTTATACAAGTCTAATTGCAGAGTATTCGCAAGAACTTCGGCGGCTGTCGTTTTTCCTGTGCCACTGGGGCCGGAAAATAGGGCGCTGATGCCTAAACCGCGTCCACTTTTGCGCCGAAAGCCCCAATTTTCATAGACTTTTGCCCGTTGGCGTAGGTGAGCAGCCATGGTTTGCAAGGTTTGCATTTGAGTCTCAGGAAGCACTAGGTCATCCCAAGTTGCTTTGATTTCGATCCGTTGGGCGAGGTCGTCCATGCGGGGGCGGGCTTGTTGGCGGCAGGCTCTCCACAGTTCTTTAGTAATAGTTTCAGGGGGTTCACTGCGGTTTTTACTGAGGGTGTGGGCGCAGATCGTTTGAATTTGAGTACTGGTAAGGTTGAATTGGGAAATTAAGGTTTGCACTTGCCCGTTAAGTTCGATACCCCATGAATCGAGGTGAGTTTGCCAATATTGGGATTGTTGGGTCAGGGTGGGTTTGTGGACTTCAAGATTGATGATGGAGCGGTTGGGGATGGAGAGGCGATCGCTACTCGTCAGAATCACCGGTGTGCTAATCTCTTGAATGAGCTTAATGAGCGCTAAGTTTTGGTTCAGGGGAGTGGCAAGTTTATCGCAATTAATCAACAGCGCATACCCTTTGAGAAAGGCTTCTCGATGCCATAACCTCAGCAGTTGATGCACATCATGGGGACTAGAGGGCAGTTGAGCGGGATCGAGATGATGGAGGGTTAGATTAAGACTAGCAAATGCGGTGGTGGCGATCGCCTGTTTACTCCGACTATCTTCCCCACACAGTTGTACTAAAGGAAACTCTTTACCATTAGCAGCACCCACCCAAGTATCCACTAACGTTTGAATCAGTTCATGGTCATGTTCCATTAGCGATACCGAAAAGTCCAGCGATCCGATCAGAGCTTCGAGTGGCAACGGTTGAGTTTTGACTCCGGCTAAATAATGCAGAATACTCTCATCAATTCGCAGAGGACTCAGGGTAAACGACGGCCCCGCTCCCAGTTCAATTAAGCGCCAGTAGCGCAAGGGAGATTCCGGCGTTAAAGCGCTCCAATGGGGGCGATCTAAGAGTTTAAGGGCTAACCCAAATGTTGGGTAAGATTTCTGAGCTATTCCTTGGAGCTGACTTAACCAGTCTAAAAACTGTTCATCTAATTCTGCACCCGCACATAACAGTAAAATATCCCGTTCAAAACTCGACAGATTAAACGTACTGCACAGTTGATCGAGGGCAAATTGAGAGTCTTCTAAATCAGGAATCGATTCACCTTCCTCGGTGACTGTTTCTGCTGGACTATCCCGACTAATTTTTTCATTAATCCTGGCTTGCAGTTTGGCTAACCCTTGGATTAAATCCTGTTGATTTTCATTTTGCCAAGTGTAGTTTAATAAATCAGTCATGGCTTAATAAAAATTGAGTTAGCAATTTGGACATAAGGATAGTTGATAATCTTATAGCGCTTTGCGCTAGGGAATAGGTAATAGGGAATAGGGTTGTGGTATATGGCTGTGTAAAACGGTACCTTGAAGGGGATATTGACCAGAAGAATTTGGGGATACAGTTAGTTCTTTAGACTGTTCTAAGATAATCACCTCTACCGCTTCTCCAGCTTCAAACGGTAATCCTTCAAGCAGTAAGGTTCCATCTTCTTTCAGGATAGCGGTGAGTTTGTATGCGTTCATTATGTTAGCTCCAGATGTTATGTTATGGAATCATTCCAATGTGAGAATGGGGCCAATATATTGTTCATAGGTGGGACTATTGGGATCGAGATCCACATCCAATAAGCTCTCTGCGCCATCAACTTGAATACGAACAAAATAGTCTCCCGGTTGTACATTGCTAATGGGAATAACTGGAGTGCGGGTATTTTCCCGAATGGGGGTACTGTTGAAGAGATAGGCGATCGCATTTTCGCTAGAGTATTCATTGAGCATGAGCACCACTCGCTGTCCCAAACCGATGGTGAGGTTCGTGCGAATAATGACTTGACCCAAGCGGCGGTCTTCTTCTGTTCCTTCAATGTCTATCAGTTCATAACCCAGAAAACTCGGACGCACTACAAAGGGAAAAACATTAGACTCAACTTTTTGAACCGGTTCAGTTGTCGTACTAGGACGGGGAGGACGGCGACCATTTTGAGAGGGAAGGGAGGGCAATTGGGGATGGATCACTTGCAGGGATTGGACTCCAGCCCGTAGATGGGTATTGGGAACCAGACGCAGGGGAAGGCTTAATTCTGTGTCGTTGATGATTTGGGGAGTGACTTCGGCTTGATTGATCCGAACTTGGGCGATCGAATGGGAGAGGAATCGACCGCGAATGCGGAGGGTGCTATTGGCTAAAATAGGCATATACTTGCCTGTGGTATTGATCACTTGATCGACCACAGGTTGTTTCGGGAAGGGGCCGCCAATCATGCGGCGATCGCGCACGGGTAGTGAAGATTTGGCTGATATATCGCTTTCAATCAGAATCACACTGATTTTATAGACCACAGATAAAGCATGGGGAGTCTGAAAAAAGACTGACCAAATTTTCGAGAGTTCATCCGTAGAAACAGAGATAAATTCCGTCCGAATTTGCTCAATTTGATCGGCTAAATCCGACCCTTCTAAGTAATCAAATGTCGGATCATTAATCGTTTCCTGAATCATCTGAGGTGTAAAAACCAACTGATCTTCTAACGCACGAGCCACACACCCTAAAAGTCGTTGCGGTTCTAATTCAGCATCATTACCGTAACAAGAAATCACGTAAAATAAATCTAGAGCTGCTTGCCTGCGCTTAACCATATCTCCCCGTCGTTGAAAGTTGGGAGTGTCTTGATTGGTTAAAGCCGGATTGCGTTTGATGTGATATAGGTATAGATTCACCCCAGTTTCTGGGATACCGCCCCCTGCACCATCAGGGCGGACTGTGGTTACCCTAGAACCATCTACATCCGTTTGTATCGCTTGCTGAATAATGCGCTGCATGGTCGCTGTGGCCGTGGCGATCGCTAAATAATTAGCCATTCAATTCACTCACTCGCTTCACTGCTCTGTCCATTCTGGAGTCAGACCCTGCTCCAGAATAACGTAATGGGGTCTTAGCGGCTATCTTAACTTAGGATTAGCCATTCCTCTATACATTAATTTTTGTTGTTTTTTATTGATGTTTATCAGACATTTATTATCTCTTTATAAGATAAGTTAAGTTGTGTAAATCTTCAAGAAAAACCCTTAAAAAAGTAGTCATCAATCCCTCGGTTATTGTATGGTGGCACTATCGTGGTTTAAGAGTTTATTTGAGGAAACCTATCTCCCTAATTCTTTGATTTTTATATCCAAATTTGGATAAAGTCATCTCTTAGCCCATTTATTAACCAGAATTCTCCACAGTAATTTGGTATTCGGAAGGAATCCACTATGGCGAGACTTGATTATTACGCTCCCGGTGTTTATATCGAAGAAGTCAATCGCGGCAGTCGTCCCATTGAGGGAGTCCCGACTGCCGTAGGAGGCTTCGTTGGTTTTACCGAGGACATCCGAGGTGGCGCAGAACCGTTTAAACCGATGTTGGTCACCACTTGGGATCAATATCTGCAATATTTTGGCCGACCTAACTCCGACGGGTTTACCGACTTTGGGGCCTACTTACCGCTAAGTGTCTATGGATGGTTCCTCAATGGCGGTGGTCGCTGTTGGGTTGTTAGTATTGGCACTCGCTTACCCGGTTCCCCAGAACCAGAAGCAACAGAAACCGGAACCAGTATTATGAACCGGGGAAACCGACCTTCCCTAAAATTCTCTATCCGTCCAGGTTCTGACCTCACCACTACCGATAATGGCTCGATCAATGCCATGCTCGTACCTGTGGATCGCTCCGTTCGGGTGCAAATTATGGATGGAGAACCCAAACCCCCACCATCGAGTACGAGTTCTTCAAGTGCAAGTTCTTCAAGTACGACCGAGAGTACCTCCAGTACGACCGAGAGTACCTCCAGTACGACCGAGAGTACCTCCAGTACAACCATTCCCGCGAATACAGGCGAATTTTTCAGTGTAGTCATCGCCCAAGGAGATGAAGAACTCGAACGGTTTGAAAACCTGACCATGAATCCCCAAATTGATTCCTCCGTGGCTACCTATGTGGTGACAGCCCTAGAAGAATCAGAATATATTGCTGCTATAGACCTATCCATCAGTGGCTCTCCCCTAGCCCGACGACCCAGTAATGGATTGTATGAAATCAGCCCTCCCATAGTGATGCCTTCTCCTGACCGCTTCTCCCAACATATTGAAGGGGTAAGAGATGACCGTACAGGTGTTCGAGGACTCTTCGAGATTGACGAAGTCACGATCATGGCTTGTCCCGATCTAATGAAAGTCTATGAAACGGGCCTGATTAACATCGACCAACTGCACGGGATTATGGATGTAATGGTCAGCCTCTGTGAAGGAGCTGCTGATGGCGATATTCCTAATGCTCCCAACCGGATGGTGATTCTCGATCCACCCCCAGACCGGGTAAAACCCCAACAAATCAGTCGTTGGCTGCGGGAGGAATTTAACCGCCGTTCCCAATTTGCTGCTCTCTATTATCCCTGGATTCGGGTTCCCAATCCCAGAAATGCTGGTCGCCCAGTAGCCATTCCTCCCAGCGGTTATATGGCAGGAGTTTGGTCTCGCAACGATGAAACGCGAGGCGTTTATAAAGCACCTGCCAACGAAGTCCCCAGAGGAGTTATCGGTTTAGCTTACGATTGTAATTTCCGGGAACAGGAACTGCTTAACCCTGCGGGGATTAACTGTATCCGTCCCTTCCCCAACCGAGGTATTCGAGTTTGGGGTGCTAGAACTCTGGTTGAGCCGGATAATATCCAATGGCGCTATATCAACGTTCGCCGCTTGATGAGCTACATCGAGAAATCCATTGAAAATGGAATGCAATGGGTCGTCTTTGAACCCAACGATGAAGACCTGTGGCAACGGGTGAAACGCACGATTACCAGTTTCTTAACCGATTTATGGCGAGCTGGTGCGTTGATGGGAGGATCTCCTGCTGAAGCTTTCTACGTCAAGTGTGATTCTGATATTAATACTCCCCAAAGTATGATGCTCGGTCGATTGTATGTAGAAGTCGGTATTGCTCCCGTGCGACCGGCTGAATTTGTGATCTTCCGTATCAGTCAGTGGACGGCTGAAGGCGAAGGTTAAGAAGCCTCTTCAGGAGATTGGATTAATTCTAATCTCCTGATACATTCAAACCCTAAAAATATCAGCAAAAGGACAGTTACACCATGGCAGCTCCAGTTTATACAACTACAGCCAACCGATTTTATCTAAACTTTGAAGGTTTAGAAAACTTAGAAATAAAAAGTATGGCTGCTCTGACCTATGAAGGTAAGGTAACCGGTGGAGATAAACCCATTCACTGTGGTAAACAGGGTGCAGGAAGACATACCACGATCGCCGGCTATGAAACCAACCCTTCTATGACTATTGAAGTTTATGTGAATGACGATACCCAAGGAGCAGCGGCGCGACTATTTGAATGGTTTTTAGACGTGATGCCGAAAGATGAAGGGGGAAATGGAAATTGGGCGAACAGTCGTAAATCGGGTTCAATAATAGTCTTCGATCCAAGTAATGCTGAAGTCCTGCGATGGAATCTAGACCGAGCTTGGATCAAAAAATATTCGGTTTCTGATGTCGATGCCACTTCTGGGGAATTAGTCATGGAAACCTATGAGTTTGTGGCCGAGAGAATCACCAAAGTGGTCTCTATGTCACAAGCCGCTTAGACCCTTAACTTCTCTACCCTTTCCCATCTAATCATAACCATCTAAAGCGGAGATGTAACTATGGAGTATTTGACCCAAGCCCGGTTTTATTTTGAAGTGAAAGGCATTACGACCCTACAATTACAAAAAGTCAGTGGCCTTTCCATGAGCATTGAACCCGCAGCCGAAGGACAAGCTATTTATGCGGGTAAGAATGTGTCTGCTGGAACCCAAATTACACCATCTCATGTATCCTATGAGAATATGACCTTAGAGTTTGTCACAACCGTAGAAAATGATGCTCTAATTAACTGGTACACAAATTCCCATCCCTCATCGATGACTGGGGGTACAACCACGGCTGTTGAAGAGGCTGGAGAGGCTTCTTTAATCATCTATAAGCAGAATGGCCAAGAAGGAGCAAGGTACAATATTACGGATGCTGTTCCCGCTAAATATACGACGACTCAGGCGAGTGCGGACAGTACGGATTTATTCAAGGAAACGATAGAAATTAGCCATACTGGGATTAGAAAAGTACCCACGGAAGGGACGCGGATTGCACCATTACCAACAACATAAATTATAATTGAAGCAACTGAACTAACACAGGCAAGGGTTTCATCCCTTGTCTGGTTGTTTTGACTGAAAAACGATCCGGATTGCCTGACTATGCTACCTCGTTTTCCCAATATTAATCTATCTCGCCAACCCGGTAGACAATACTCTAATATCTCTTCCAGGTTTTCTAGTCGGGGGAAAGATGCATTTGAAATTCAACGGAATTTGGCTGAAATCCTGACTGCGTGCCGGTTTTATGTAGAATTAACCTTAGATGGATCGAAAGATGGAGTCGATGGGTTATTCATGGAGTGCAAGGGATTTAAGGTGGCTCAAGAGGTGGTTGAGTTTACTGAGGTTTTTCCAGAACCTTGGGGCAAAGCCAAGCGAGGAATGCTGTATACGTCTAAACTCCCTGGTGCTAAGACAACCATTGATAATATTAGTCTCCGGCGAGGGTTAAGTGGCTCGGAAACCCTCTGGAATTGGTTGAATGCGGTGCAAGAGGGCAATTGGGAAAAACAGCGACGCAATGGTTCCATTACTGTTTATCGTCAGAATGGTAATATGGGCGCTTTATTTCAGTTTGAAAATGCTTGGCCCATTAGTTATAGTGTTACGGATAATGCGGCTTCAAGTTCCGAGTTGGCTTGCGAAGAGTTGGAAATAGCCTGTGAGGTGTTCAAGCGGGTTTCTCCTCCGTAGTTCGAGAAACGGGGCATGGGGATGAGTGATACAGCGCTTTGCGCTGGGGAATAGGAAATAGGGTTGTGGTACATGGAGAGAGAGCAGTCAAGCTTGTGTTTCATAACGCAAGCCAAGCGGTGTAAGATTTAAGCCCAATGAATTTATCTTAATAGTTTATGTTGCAAACTGAGTTTGATTTTACTTTACCGAAAGGCTATTTAGATTCCGATGGAAATCTTCACCGTCAGGGAAAGATGCGCCTCTCTCGTGCTATGGATGAAATTATCCCGATGCGCGATCCTAGGGTAATGGATAATCCGGCTTATGCGACGGTGATTATTTTGGCGCGAGTTATTGTTCAATTGGGAACCCTACAGGAAATTTCTCCAGCAGTCATAGAAAATATGTTTGCGGTAGATTTAAGCTATCTTCAAGATTTTTATCGTCAGATTAATGAGTTGGAACCGGTAGAGAATGAGTGAGGAAATGGATGATTCGATGGGTTTTGCCTTTGTTTTACCTAAAGGGTTGGTGGACGAAGGGGGAAAGGTTCATCGAGAAGGGGTGATGCGTTTCGCGACTGCAAAAGATGAGATAATTGGCGATCGCCACCCCAATGTCTTTGACTACCCAGATTATCGCGCTCTCGTCATGCTCTCGCGCACGATCGAACAACTCGGTACACTCCCCTCTGTAACACCAGAAGCCTTAGAAAATCTATTTTTAGTCGATTTAGATTACTTACTCGATCTATACAACAGCATTAACCCTGCGGAAGCAGAATTAGTGATGCTGGGGGAGTAACTGGCTACCCCCTACCCCAGTTATATCGGGAGGTAGCCTTTATCGCTTTTCATTTTCACTGGTCTAGAGCAGAAATTTTAGCTCTAGAGCATCAGGAGCGTCAGCAATGGGTTGTTGAAATTGCCGGTATGTTAAATCCGGAAGAATAGAGCGCTTCGCGCTAAGGAATAGGAAATAGGCAAGAGTAAATCATTGTAGTGGACTGTTCCATCTAAAATAGTGCTTTGTTTGTAGTAAGCACGAAGAGTGCTTAAAAGCATAGCTAGAGATTGCTCAAGCCCTCACTACGAACAACATCTAATTTGATGCAATAGATTTCCTTCGTTGTTGCGCTTTAGCGCTCTGAACATTTTAGGGCTGAAGCGCAACAACGAATTGCAGCTCATGCACTATTTTAGGTGAAACAATCAACTACACTCCTCCCATGCCCCCATTCCCCCACGGAGAGAGCAAAGCGCTGTAAGATGGGAGAGTTAGTGAAACCTCACACTGCATAGGTAATGTCTAGTTCTGTCCCTGAAGAAGTTAGTTATCCACGAAGACAACGGCAGTTGCAGAGTGTCATTCTGAAACTGGGGTTACCAGAAAGCTCCCCAGTGCAATGGCATTTACTCGATAAAGCGCTGACCCATCCGAGTATATCGTCCACAGAAAACTATGAGCAGTTGGAGTTTATTGGCGATGCGGTGGTTCGGATTGCGGCTTCAGAATTATTGATGGAATTGTATCCGGATGCGTCGGTGGGAGAATTTTCAGCCATTCGGAAAATTTTGGTGAGCGATCGCACGTTAGCCCAGTTAGCTGATAGTTACAGTTTAGAACAAGACTTGCTCATGGATCGGGGCACAGCCAGCGATAAACTCGGCCGTTCGTCCCGTCTCGCGGATGCCTTTGAAGCCATTTTAGGGGCACTGTACTTGAGTACTCATACCCTGGAACTGATCCGACCTTGGCTTGATAGTCATTTTACTGTGCTGTCTACAGAGATTCGTAAAGATCCGGCTCGACGAGATTATAAATCAGCTCTGCAAGAATGGACTCAAGCCGTTCATAAGGTTTTACCCGAATATAAACTGATTACGGTAGAATCGCAAAAACGGACAGCCGAACCCTTTACGGCTCAGGTTTGGGTGCAGGGAGAACCTTACGGTACAGGAAAAGGGCGATCGCGCAAAGCGGCTGAACAAGCGGCGGCTCAAGATGCCTTATTTAAGATCAAAACCACTGAAGAGGGGTGAAAAAAATACAGCGTGGATAAACCATTTAAGATTGCCATTTTGGGCGCGGGTCGATGGGGAAACCATTTAATCCGTAATTTCCTCGAACATCCCCAGACGGAAGTTGTAGCAGTGGTAGACCCCAACTCTGACCGACGAGAGGCGATCAAAAATCGGTATAATATGCCTGACTCAGTGCAGTTAACCGATGACTGGCAGGGAGTTTTGGCGCGTCCAGAAGTGGAATTAGTGGCGATCGCCACCCCCGCATCCACCCACTACGACATCATTAAATACGCCCTCACTCAGAATTGTCAGGTATTAGCCGAAAAACCCCTCACCCTAGATGCCGAAGAATGTCTAGAGCTGTGTCGTCTAGCGGAAACCCAACAGCGCCAGCTTGTAGTCGATCATACCTATCTGTTTCATCCCGTGGTGCAGCAAGGAAAAGAGGCACTCTCTTCTGGAGCAGTCGGAGACCTACGCTATGGATATGCAGCCCGCACCCATTTAGGCCCCGTGCGCCAAGATGTAGATGCGCTCTGGGACTTAGCCATCCACGATCTCGCTATCTTTAATTACTGGTTAGGGGAAACCCCCGTAGAAGTTGAGGCTACCGCCGACACCTGGTTACAACCCGGTTTCCCCGATGTAGTTTGGGTGAAACTCCTCTATCCGAGTGGATTTAAAGCTACCATTCACCTCTGTTGGCTCAACCCAGATAAACAACGCCGTTTAGCCGTGGTTGGGTCTCAAGGGACGTTGATTTTTGATGAACTCAGTGCCGATCCTCTGATTGTGCAACAGGGACAGTTTGACATTGAAGACGGAAATTTTACCCCAGTTGGCATGAACCGGGAGGTACTTTCACCTCCTCCAGGAGAACCCTTAAAACAAGTCTGCGATCATTTTCTCCAGTGTGTCCGCCATAATCAACCGTCTCCCCACTCCTCCGGATGGGTGGGAGCCGACCTAGTTCGCACTCTGCAACAGATTCAATCAAAAATGAACGGCTAGTCCAGTTAAATTGTTAATTATTTATGTGAATTATTTAATTGTTAATTGATATTCTTATCGATGTTGCCAACAACAATTCTACTCCCTTTATTTGATAAACTACAGTTAAGAGGCTCAGGAGTGCCAACCCTATGATACAAGTTAAAGCTAAAGCTGCCCAATGTGCTAAAGCTGCCCTGGAAAGCTATCAATTTGAAGTGAGTAGCCCTCAAGACTATGATTGTCTAATTAAGGTTCAATCCTGTGGGCTTTGTCACTCAGATATTCATATTATTGATAATGATTGGGACATATCCGATTATCCTGTGGTTCCAGGTCATGAAGTTATCGGAGAAGTCGAGGAAGTTGGATCTCAGGTCAAACACCTGAAAGTTGGCGATCGCGTCGGAGTCGGTTGGCAAAAAAGTGCCTGTCTCCAATGTCCGCAATGTCTCAAAGGTAACGAAAACCTCTGTAAAGAAAACGAGCCGCTCATTATTCCTGGCCCTGGTGGTTTTGCCAGCTACCTACTCACTGACTCTCGGTTTGCCTTCCCCATTCCCCAAGACATTGACCCCACCCATGCCGGCCCTCTACTCTGTGGTGGAATCACGGTATATTCTGGACTACGTCATGCAGGCATGACCTCCGGACAGGAAATCGGTATTATTGGGGTTGGGGGTTTAGGCCACATGGCAGTTCAATTTGCTCACCGCTTAGGAAACCGAGTTACTGTTTTTACAACTTCTGAAGATAAAGCCGAATTTGCCAAAACCCTCGGAGCCGATGAGACCATTGTCGTGGGTCGTGGAGAAAGTCCACCCACGCCGAAAAATTACTTGAATATTCTCTTAAGTACCGCTCCAGCTAACCTAGATTGGGCGGCCTATGTTGAATACTTAGATGCGGATGGTACTTTATGCTTTGTGGGAGTTAGTGATGCACCTTTAACTCTACCCTTGTTCTCTCTCCTTTCCCAGCGTCGCCGAATTATGGCATCACCCATTGGTGGCCGAGCAATCATGAATGAAATGCTTAATGTTGCCGCTCAATACAAAATTGCGCCGATTATCGAGACCTATCCCCTAGAAGAGATTAATATAGCCTTGGATCGAGTGCGATCGAATCAGGTACGCTATCGAGCGGTACTCACCATGGATTAAACTCAAACCATCTATAGCGTTTCTCTCTTCTATGAGGTACAGCTTGAAGCCTTAGAACCTAAGCCATACAAGCTATTGCTATTCGTGCCTATTGCCTAGCGCGAAGCACTATAGATGCTTCTTGCTATTAATGACGCTGCGGATTATTTCCCATTCTTGATATATTCTTGAATCACTCGATTGAGAAATAATTGCCGCGTTTCTTCTTCCATCTCTAGAAAAAATCGCCGATGGAGTGATTGGATAATCTGGAATAACTCAACGGGAGGAAAGGAGTTAAGTTGTAAAAGTTGAGATAGATTAACGGGTGCAGTTAGCGTCCCTAATTGACCCAAAATTGTTTGTTCGGGTGTGCTTAACTGCTGAAATTGTTGGTCGAGGTGTCCCTGCAAAGATTCCGATACAATCAGGGTTTCATAGGCTAAAAAGTCTGCTACTCGACCGGCAAATAGTTCTCGGATGGAGGTTGCGGTTAAGATTAACCATAGGGGATTGCCTTGGTAACGGTCAATGAGTTGAGTCCAAACTTCGCGATCGCATAAACCTTGCTCTTCCAAAAGATCTTTGGCTGCATCGCCTAAACCGGGTAAGATGAGCGATCGCACCGCATCATTCGCTATTTCCCAACGCTCTATCTCCACTGGCTTTTCGGTCGAGAGTAAGATAACACAACTTTGGTGAGGAATTTCGGCGATCGCCTGCAAAAACGCTTCACCCCCTTTATCCCTGCACAAAAGATGCCCATCGTCAAGCACAATTAAGCAGCGAAACTGACGCAACTGTGTGAGCAGTTGGGAAATTTGGGTTTCCATACCCTCTGGAATGGGGCTATTGGGCGTGAAAATAGCTAGAATATTGGCTACTACAGCGCGGAAATCGGCATAAAAGCGCAAACTGCGATAGATGGCATATTGGAACTGGGTTTTATGGTTCTCCAGCCAATGTAAGGCTAACGTGGTTTTACCGATTCCGCTGAAGCCGAGGAGGGCAAATAGGCGACAGTGTTTGGGGATGAGAGTGCGATCGAGAACAGCCAATTCTTCCGTTCTTCCATAACACTTTAACCGTTCTGGCGCATTGCCTAAATCTACATAAAGTTGCCTTTGTTCTTGATTTTGGGAATGGTTATTTTTCTGATGATATTCTGGACAAATATTGAGATTATTAACCGTTGCGTTAAAAATAGCTGAAGCCGAATAATGATTATTTACAATAGCGCGAAAATTAGCCTTACTAACCTCTTTTCCTAACCCTTCCGAGAGCAACTTCCACAACTCGGAACCCACATCGCGCACCTGACCTTCGCTGGTATAGATATGCTCTGCGATCGTTCCATAGGTTTCTCCTCGTAGCGTTCCCTGAAGTATGGCTTTTTGCAGATAGTCCAGATGCTTACCCGTCTGAGCAAAAACCAGCTCATCAGCCAGTTTTAACACTTCCATGATATCCATAAATCCCAGAAAGTACGAAGGCTGGAGTTATTGTAGCCTATTTTTCCGACATTGCCGACACATCCGACCCAATTTCCTAAAAAAAAACGCCCGATCCTTCCGACTGGATCGGGGTGTATGAATTATTTCATAATTGGACTAGAATTCAGTATTCTTGTTTGGTAGGTCATTGATTATGCTAGAAACCCTCTTATCCCTATGGTTGATCTTTGGTGCAAACAATCAGAGTGATTCTATCTTATCAGAGTCAACCCAGCCCGTTGAACTGCAAAGCCAAAATAAAGCTGAAAATAAGGACGGAGTCCGTTGGGATAAAGAAAGAAGAAACTGTCGGAGCCTCGGAAACAATCGATACAAATGTGAAATAGATGTAACTGGAACAGGTATGGGCCTTGTCAATCAAGCTTACGAACCCAAAGGAATACAGAATATCAGCCACACTAACCGCCTTCGAGATGGGATAGGTTCTTTTGGCAATGAACTTGACGATATTCATAACTATTCCTGGTTCTACAAACCATCTTTTCATCCAGATTATAGAGATCATGAATTTAGTTTAGGCGCTCGTCAAAAATTGGATGGGCAGTGGTATACATTCAAGGACATTTATAGGGTTATTCTTGATGGTCAAGAAAGAAATCCTGATAGTTTCATCTATTTCTTAGTAGGTTACACTTACGATTTTGAAGATGACGATCAGTATCATCAAAAGTACGATCGAGCCATTGAAGTTTTGGTATTCACTAAACAGAACCTACGTCCTATCAAACCTGGCTTTTCTGCCATGACTCTTCATAATCCAATCAGAATTAGTCGAGCTGTACCTTTCCTCAACGATCATTCACATGGTTTTGCACTTTGGCCGAAAAAGCTCAGACTTATGCATTCGGGTGCTTTCAGTCGATTCGTTCATCAACCTTTTTTCTTGCTGGCACTAGAGTCTTTACTCATAGCGACTGAAGCTCAAAACAATGACAATATGGAGATTGTTGATATGAGTTTTGAGCCAGAGATTAAGGAATATATTCACAATGGAAGGATGCATTACAGATATATCGACAAGCATATTTTGAGCGTTGAATTTATTAAACGATAACCCATTGTTCGATATCCACCGTAGGGGCAGGTTTCCACTTCGTGGACATGAAACACCCAGGTTTAGGAATCCTCACCATTCAATTAGTGAACCTACCTCACACCCCTTTGTATCTTGGCGGGGGGCGGGTTTAGGAGAGCGATCTTTTGTTTCCTAGATATTGGTGAAACCCGCCCCTACAAGTCTCGATCATTAGATTATGGGGATACTATTAATCTCACTCATTCTCCTCAACAAGTTGGAGAACTTTATTATATAACGGTGAAGCAATCCAAAATCCAGCTTTGTCGATCAAATCATCCAGCAATGGCTTGAGTGTTGTAATCAAAGATTGTTTTTTGGCTTCCACTAAAATCCCTAAGATGCCAGTATAATAGATATGGAGTTTATCCGCGACTAAACGACCTTGACGCTCATCAATTAAGAGAACATCAGCTTGAAATTGCAATGTCAAAGCGATCGCCTCTGCTTCGCCGCGATCGAGTTCATTACAGAGAGCTTAAACGAGACTCAAATTCCTACAAGTACAAGTGGTAATCCAATCTAATGTTTGCACTTCAGTTGCACCAGCCACTGGGAATTTCGGGTCAGTTAACTCCCGATAAACGGCTTCTGGAATAATGACTGTCCCATAAAGTTCCTGCAACAAATGAAGATACCCAATAGCGGCTAGATTATTAATCGGTGACGTATCGCTGATGACAATCATAGCCGACCCATTTCCTGTAAATTCCTAATATCTTTCTCAAAATCTTCTAGATCGTAAACGGGAATTTGACGACTAGCCAGAAGATGTTGAAATGTAATGCGGTTCATCTGAGCAAAACGACTGGCTTTAGATAGACTGAGCTTGCGTTTTTGGAACAGTAAAACGGCTATTTCTTTCCTCATTTCCGGCTCAGTCATCCGAGTCAACGTTAGAATTTCATCAGATATCAAAATACTCATAAGACTTCTTTCTCTAAGATTCTTATTACGTTCCTTGTTCGGGAACTGTCGTCACGTCTAGCTCTTGTGCTTTCATAGGACTTACGAAACGATTCCATGTTCGACTCAAGTTTTGATCGAGAAGTAGTTTCAAGCAACACTCACCGAAGCAACTAAACGATGTTCGCGATCGGCGGCAAACTCTAAACAAGCTCTAATATCTGCCTCTGTCAGTTCTGGGAAGTCATCCATAATTTCAGCCACAGACATGCCAGCAGCAAGCCAGCCAATAACATCGTAAACTGTAATTCGCATCCGACGAATACAGGGTTTTCCCCCACGTTTATCTGGCTCAATGGTAATAATGTCGCGATAGCTCATAATTACAGACAGAAGACTTATCTCTACATTTATAGCACGTTCGGCGATCGCTCAGAATGACGATCGCTATACAATACAGAAGTCAACTACCCCATTTCCGCATGAGTGAAATGGTTTACATCGAGACAAGTATTATCGGCTACTTAACCGCCAGGATAAGCAACAATCTTATTGTGATGGCAAGTGTAGAAGCGACTAGAGAATGGTGGGATACCCACCGGACTCAGTTTGAACTCTACATCTCACAAACGGTTTTAGATGAGGCAGGACGGGGAGATGCAGAAATGGCTAGTAGGCGAATGGAGATCTTGAATAACTTACCACTGCTTGAAGTTAATGAAGCGGTTCAAGATCTGGCGATAGAGTTTCTCTCAAAAAGTAATTTTCCCAGCAAAGTGGCTGACGATGCCCTGCATATTGCGATCGCTACCATCTATGGCTTGGACTATTTGCTAACATGGAACTGTAAACATATCGCCAACGCTCAAATTCAGAAAAAGCTGGTTCGGATTAGCTTAGATGCTGGGTACGAGCTACCTACCATTTGTACACCCTATGAGTTAATGGGAATTTAAAAATGTGGAGAGATGAGATTTTAGAGGAAATCTATACAATTCGGGAGGAACATGCTAGGGCATTCAATTATGATTTGAAAGCGATTTGTGATGACTTGAGAAAACGGCAAGCAACCAGTGGTAGAAAAATGATTTCTAAATCTCTTCGAGAGCCTCGATTGCCGAAGCCACTCAACACATGGTAAAGCGATCCAAAAATCAGGAGGACTTCAAGAATCATGACCATAGTCTTAAAACCAGAAACCCATCGCGCTATCCTCGAAAAACTCAAAAGCGATCGCTACTCAACTGCGGATGAAGTCGTTCAAGCAGCTCTGCAACTTCTAGAAGAACGGGATTTCCTTTTAGATCAGCACCCAACCCTTACCAGTATCGAGGAGTTTGATGCGAAGGTTAAACAGCTTACCGATACTTTTGCCGCTTGTGTCAAACCTGATGTTCCCCTACTATTAGATGAGGCGGTTAGCCGTGCAGGAATTTATCAGGAACATCCATAAGCTGTGATTTATCTTGTTGACATTAACATACTCCTGCGTTTTACTCGCCAGAGCGATCGGCAACATCCAATTACCGTAACAGCGATTAGAACCTTAATTCAGAACAGACATTATCTGTAAGTAACGCCCCAAAACTGTATTGAATGTTGGAATGTTGCTATAAGACCCGCTAACAAAAATGGATTCGGCTTAACCGCGATCGAAGCTAATCAGCTTTTAACATTAATTGAAAGTATTTTTCCCATACTAAGCGATATTCCTGGACTCTATCCTGAATGGCGGAGGCTTGTCATAACCTATGGTGTATGTGGAGTGCAAGTACACGATGCTTGTGTAGTAGCTGCAATGAACATTAACAATATTACCCATATTCTAACCTTTAATACTACCGATTTTACTCGATACGTTAGCGAAGGAATTGTAGCTGTAGATCCGACAACCGTAGCATAGAATTATATCGACCGTAGGGGCAGGTTGACCCAGATTATAGGAATCCCCACCATTCGATTGGTGAACCTGCCCCATCCCCGCTTGGCATCTAGGAAGTTGCATGATCGCCCTTTGCCCCCTGACAATCAAATCCCCCAGCCATTTGCCTATAGCATTGGATCGAGGGAGATCGAAATCATATACGATATCAAGCAGTACTCAGAATAGATTACACTGAAACCATCTAGATCCTTGTTACTGTCCCTGCTTAACTCTGAACTCATTGCTAGGGGTTCTCATTATGTCTCAGACCGCAACTAATCAAATTAATCGGGAAACCAACGTCGAGCTAGATGTTGAGCTTCGCAAAGTCTTTAAAGTGTTTGGCTCAGAAACGGCTGTCCGAGGCGTAAACTTGAACATTCAGTCTGGTGAATTCTTCAGTATCCTCGGACCCTCTGGGTGTGGAAAAACTACGACGTTAAGGCTCATTGCTGGCTTTGAAGTGCCCTCTGCTGGAGAATTATTGCTTCAAGGGCAGTCCGTGAACCACGTTCCCCCTTACCGTCGTCCAGTTAATACCGTCTTCCAAAGTTATGCCCTATTCGGGCATATGAATGTTTGGGATAACATTGCCTTTGGACTGCGGCTAAAAAAGCTCACTAAAGCCCAAATTGAAGACCGAGTAAAGGAAGCGCTACGCTTGGTGAAAATGGAGGCGTTTGCCCATCGCTTGCCGAAACAAATGTCAGGGGGACAACAACAGCGGGTTGCCCTAGCTAGAGCGTTGGTTAATCGACCGGCAGTTTTATTATTGGATGAACCCTTGGGAGCGTTGGATCTGAAGTTACGCAAAGAGATGCAGGTGGAATTGTCGAATTTGCATCAAGAGTTAGGGCTGACGTTTGTGATGGTAACCCACGATCAAGAAGAGGCGCTTTCCCTTTCCGAGCGCATTGCCATCATGCGTGAGGGTAAAATTGAACAAATTGGCTCTCCAAGTGAAATTTATAATCTTCCCGCTACTCCGTTTGTAGCTGATTTTATTGGCGATACCAATTTATTCAAAGGTCGGAGCGCATCGAGTCAGGGGGGAACAGTTGAGGTACAAACGGATAAGGGGTTGAAGATTTGGGCGGCTTCGGATCTTAACGGTAGCACGGGAGTCGGCGATCGCCTAGTGGTCAGCGTGCGACCGGAGAAAATTCACCTCAGCGTGAGTCCCCCAGAGGGCGATCGCAATTGTTTTCAAGGCCGCATTAAGCATACGATGTTTATGGGAACCCATATTCAATGTGTGGTGGAATTGGTTTCTGGAGACCAAATTACCGTCTCCCAACCCGTTCGCGAAGGAGCTGCTTATTCTGAAGCTTTATCGAATCCCGAAACTCCTCTCTATGCCCATTGGCAGAGTTCAGATTGTTTGGCTCTCCATGAATAAAACTATCTACAATTTTATGGAACGAAGGGTTGCCCATGAGTCAACAGGATAAGCTCAATCGTCTTTTTCACTCTCGCTCTCTTAACCGTCGCCGCTTCTTGCAGGGGACAACAGCCGCCTTAGCCGGTTTAGGATTATCGTCCTGTGGTTGGACGTTAGCTGATGTGCAAACTCGCACAGTGGAAAGAGGAGACAGTAATCGGCTCTATATTTTTACTTGGGCAGGCTATACCGATGACAATTTGCTCGCTCAGTTTGAGCAGCAAACCGGGATTCAGGTAATCGCCGATGTGTTTGATTCTAATGAGGCGATGCTGGCTAAAATTTTAGCTGGTGGTGGTGGGGCATATAGTATCATTTATCCCTCGGATTATATGGTGCTAAAAATGGTGGAGGATGATTTATTAACTCCCCTGGATCTCGGTCGCATTGAAGGATTAAATCAGCTTTTTGAAAATTATCAGAATCCGCCCTATGACCCTGGAAACGGTCATAGTATCCCCGTTAGTTGGGGAACAACGGGGTTAATTTATAATCGCCAAGCCTTAAATGGAGAACCGGAAAATTGGGAATATTTATGGCAGAATCAATCGCAATTGAGTCGCCAAGTGACGATGCTCAACGATGTTCGGGAAGTGATGGGGGCCACATTAAAACACTTGGGCTATTCCTTAAATTCCCAAGATGCCCAGGAAATTGAAGAAGCCTATGAAGCGTTAGTGGAACTGAAACCGGCGATCGCCTCATTTACCTCCGATGCTTGGCGACCCCAGATTTTAACCGGCGATCTGAAAATTGCCATGGGTTATTCCGTGGATGCCAGTGAAATTATGGAAGAGGATGAAAACTTAGGCTATGTGATCCCTAAAAATGGCTCTTCTCTATGGACCGATACCTTAGTGATTCCCAAAACAGCCCCCAATCCTGATGGAGCCTATGCTTGGATTAATTTTATGCTGCAACCAACGGTCGCTGCCGAAATTACCAAGCGCCTTAGTTTTGCCACAGCTAACCGAGTAGCTTATGAGCAATTACCAGAAGAGATCCAACAGGATGCGACCCTATTTCCCGCTCCAGAGGTGTTGGCTAACTGTGAAAGTGTTTCACCCGTAAAAGAGGATATTGCCCAACTCTATGACCGCTATTGGACTCGATTAACCAGTAGTTAAATGATCCGTGAAACATTAAAGCTAAAATTTCTCGCCTTATGTTTGATGTCAATTAAATGCTCAAAGCCTTGATTTACGGTTATATCTTCCCCCATTCCCCCATTCCCCCATTCCCCCATTCCCTATAATCTACATTAGCCGTAACTTCTGGTATGTCTCCCTCTCCCCCAATTGTTCCTTCTGAATCCAACTCAACTGAAATGCCGACTCCTAAACGCCGTTGGTCAACTTTGATTGGCCCCAGTGTTCTCCTAGGGCCTGCTGGTTTGTGGCTCTTGATGCTCTTAGTGCTACCGACTCTGGTGATTTTTGAGTTAAGTTTAGTGCCCAATATTCGACCTGGGGATGTGGTGAATCCTTCGGGATTGGAAAATTATTTGCGGGTGTTTGAACCGGTTTATCTGCAAGTGATTGGGCGATCGCTCTTTTTTGCGATCGGCACAACTATTATTTGTCTACTCTTGGGTTTTCCCGTTGCCTATTGGATCGCCCTCAACGCCCCCAAACGCTGGCAAAACTTAATTCTCTTGGGCTTTGTCCTTCCCCTCTGGACTTCTTCCCTACTGCGCTCCTACGCCTGGATTACCATTCTCCGACGCACGGGGGTATTTAATAGTATTATCACCAGTGTTGGCCTGCCCCCCTTAACCATCCTCAATGAATGGCCAGCCGTTCTCATTGGCATGAGTTATAGCTTTTTGCCCTACATGGTCTTAATTCTCTATGCCGCACTAGAAAAGCTCGACAAACGGTTATTAGAAGCTTCCGCCGATTTGGGCGCAACCCCCATAGAAGGATTCTGGAAAATTACTGTGCCCCAAACCTTTCAAGGGATTGCAGCCGGGAGTTTATTGGTCTTTATCAGTAGTTTAGGCGATTTTGTCAATCCGGAACTGCTCGGAGGCGCATCCAGTATGACCGCAGCTCGCTTGATTTACAACCAGTTTCTCGGCGCGACTCAGAACTGGGGATTTGGCTCGGCATTAAGTATGGTGGTGATTTTAGCCGTCAGTTTGGCGATCGCCCTTTTAATCAAATATGGAGACCCCACCCCCCAAGCCTAGAGATGGGGAAACGCTCCAGATACCGAGAAATGGGGAAAATTCAGCCAGAGTGAGGATGATGGGCCAGACCCATCATTTTTAATGCAAGCCTGTTGACTGGACTGATGGCGATCGCCATCACACTCCATTGTGACTTAAATCATGTTGACAAATATTGCAATATTTTGTTACATTAGTTTACAAGATAAGAAACAAAAGTTCACACAAAGGAGAACATCATGGTTAACTTAGTTATTCTTTCCTTACTCTTCATCGCTGGTTGGGTCGCTGTTTCCGTCATCGGAACTCAAGCCTACTTCATGGGAGAACAAACCAAATCTATCCACGAACGTAATTGGAATTCCGACGGCTTCAACAGCATCGCCAAATCCGTAACCGGTAAAGAAACCGACTACACCAACCGCATCCCTGGATATAGCCTAGATACCTATGGCAGCAACAGCCTGGCACGCTAATTATCCGAGTCGCGTGAGTACCTTTGCTGCCCGTACTCACCTCCATTCCCTCACGCTAACTCCCGAAAAGGAGTTAGCCTTTTTTATGCCCATTCCCAGTAGGGGAATACGGAGACACCGGGATACCAGGACACGCAGATACAGAGAACTCCCTATTCCCTATTGCCCATTCCCCATTCCCTATCCCCCATTCCCATTCCCCATTCCCCAACTTCGTGTTTGAATAAAAGCAGAGATAATAAACTTTTGTGAACCCAGGAGTGAATATGTACATCGTGCAGATCGCCTCTGAATGCGCTCCAGTCATCAAAGCTGGAGGTTTAGGGGATGTCGTTTATGGACTGAGTCGAGAATTGGAACTTCGAGGGATAGGTGTAGAAATCATCCTCCCCAAATACGACTGTATGCGCTACGACCAAATTTGGGGTTTGCACGAAGCCTATCACGATCTGAAAGTTCCTTGGTATGGAGCTGCCATTTCCTGCGATGTCATGTGTGGTTGGGTTCATGGGCGCTTATGTTTCTTCATCGATCCCCACTCAGATGACCTCTTCTTCAATCGCGGCTGCTACTATGGTTGCAAAGACGATAACATGCGCTTTGCCTTCTTCTCCAAAGCCGCTCTAGAATTCCTCCTCAGAACCAACAAGCGTCCCGATATCATCCATTGTCATGACTGGCAAACCGGTTTGGTACCCGTCCTGCTCTATGAAATGTATCAATATCATGGCATGGACAATCAACGAGTTTGCTATACCATCCACAACTTTAAGCACCAAGGCATTGGTGGGGTAGATACACTTTGGGCAACAGGACTCAATCGAGAGTCCCATTATTTTGACTACGATCGCCTCCAAGATAATTTTAATCCCTTTGCCCTTAACATGATGAAAGGGGGTATCGTCTATTCTAATTTTGTTAACACCGTTTCCCCTCACCATGCCTGGGAAGCTCGCCATTCCGATATCAGCTATGGCTTAGGACATACCCTAGAATTGCACAACTATAAATTTGGTGGGGTTCTCAACGGGATTGACTATGATGTATGGAATCCAGAAGTCGATCGCTTTATCCCCTATCGTTACACAGCGAAAACCATCAACAACAAAGCCAAAAATAAGAAAGCATTGCGAGAGCAGCTTTGGTTAGCCCATGATGATAACAAACCACTCATTGCCTTTATCGGTCGCCTAGACGATCAAAAAGGAGTGCATCTAGTTCACCATGCCATCTATTATGCCCTGCATCGGGGAGCGCAATTTGTCTTACTTGGATCGGCAACAGAGCAAGGGATTAATGACTGGTTCTGGCATGAAAAGCTATTTTTGAACGAAAATGCAAATTGCCATTTAGAGCTGGGCTTTAACGAAGAATTATCCCACTTAATCTATGCAGGTGCAGATATGATTGTCGTTCCCAGTAACTACGAACCCTGTGGCTTAACCCAGATGATTGGTTTGGAATATGGCACTGTGCCCATTGTGCGTGGGGTAGGAGGCTTACAAAATACCGTATTCGACCGGGATTACGATACGGAAAAACCGCTAGAAGAGCGAAATGGTTATGTATTCTATCAAACAGACTATGAAGCCCTCGAATCAGCCATGGATCGAGCGATCGGTTTATGGTATGAGTATCCCAAAGAATTTCAAAAATTAGTTCTTCAGGGTATGGCCTACGATTATTCTTGGAAAAATCCCGGTAGTCAATATCTAGGACTCTACGACTATATCCGTCACAAATAGTTGAGCCGGAGTAAAACGAGGTGAGTAGTAGGAGCAAAATTTTTTTGCCCCTACTAATCCCTACGATAATAGTCCATGAATAGCCAACCAAATACAAGGCGGTTCGCTACTGGTATAACTGACTCGATGGCGTTGATGAGCAGGAATAAATACCCAATCTCCAGGACATAAATGGACAATAGAATTATCCTCATACATCAGTTGTGCCTTCCCTTGTAGCAACACCACCCATTCATCTTGTTCTTGGTCATACCATTGCCCTTCTGGGGTAGTTTGTCCCGTAGAAATAATCCGTTCAATTAATAGATTTTCACTCTGGTGCAGAGATTCAAACTGTTCAGTATTAGGTAAGGGATGGGGTAACTGAAAAAGGTTATTCATCATCATCAATACTCATTTTACAGGGTCAAAAAAATTCGAGAACACTATTTATGGACGATGCAAGGAAAAGGTAAAAACGGTTTTTTCCTATTCCCTATTCCCTATTCCCTATTCCCTCGTCCTTTGACAACCAGCTTACAGCCTTAACTTATGACGAATGCCCATTGCCCATTCATGGTATCATAAGGCAACTTAATCCCTAGACTTAGTAACTCCTAAATCATGTCCACTCGTAACCGTTCTAACCGCCCCATTCTACTGGGTATTGTTGGTGATAGCGCTGCTGGTAAAACCACTTTAACCAAAGGAATCGCTCAAGCTCTTGGAGAAGACACTGTTACCGTTATTTGTACAGATGACTACCACCGATATGACCGTAAACAACGGGCAGAAATGGGCATCTCTGCACTGCACCCCGATTGTAACTATCTCGATATTATTCAACAACATCTAGGGCTATTGCGAACCGGTCAACCCATCCTCAAACCCATTTATAATCACCATACTGGGATGTTCGATCCTCCCGAATATATCGAACCCAAACGATTCGTAATTGTTGAAGGACTCTTGGGTTATTCCACCCGCATTGCCAGAGACAGCTTTGATGTTAAAGTATACCTTGCTCCTCCAGAGGAGATACGCGGTCAATGGAAAGTTAAGCGCGATACGCGCAAACGCGGATATACAGAAGAGCAAGTGATTGAACAATTACGCAAACGGGAACCTGACTCAGAGCAATTTATCCGTCCGCAACGCCAATGGTCAGATATTGTCGTTAGTTTCTATCCCCCAGAAGATCGTACCGAAGAAAATGACCTATTATTAAATGTGCGTTTAGTGATGCGCCCCACTATTCCCCATCCTGATTTTACCGGTATTTTAGAACCTAGCCGATCGCACCTGAGTTCTGCTATTCGTCTCGAATTAGACCGGGACATGAATAAACCCGTTGATGTCTTAGAAGTAGATGGTCATGCCAACAGCGAACAAGTCAAAGAACTGGAAAAAATCCTCTGTCATGATGTGCCTTATTTAGGCAAATTCTGTAGTTTAGAGGGGAATGAAGAAATTGGTAAGTTGGTGGGCACAACTGGCGAGATTCTGCAAAGTTACCCCTTAGCACTCACCCAACTATTGATTACTTATCATATGTTGAAAGCCGCCCATGTTGGTGAGTGAATTTCCATAATGCTCCCTTAAATAAGGGGTCCCCAGCCCCTTGTCTCCCATTTCCACTGCACAGAAAATGGGATAATTCCTTTTGATTTCCCCCTATCTCTCTCTAAATTTTGAATTGAAATGACCTACAGCATTCGGATGCTGGATCTGCCCACTAGCGAACGCCCGCGAGAGCGCCTCATTGAGCAGGGAGCCAGTCATTTGACTACAGCAGAATTAATTGCGATTTTATTAGCAACTGGGCAAGGAAAAGGCAAATTATCAGCCATGGGATTAGGGCAACATCTGTTACAAGAGTTAAGCGAAAGTCAGCGCAACGCCCTAGAAGTTCTGCGTGATATTAGTCCTCAAGAATTAACTAAAATTCATGGTATTGGCCCAGCTAAAGCAACAACTATTTTAGCAGCGATAGAGTTAGGAAAACGGGTGTTTGAATGTCGCCCGGTTAAGCGAGAAATTAATAGTCCTGATGAAGCTGCGGCAGCCTTAAGTCATGAGTTGATGTGGCAAAATCAAGAAAAATTTGCGGTTTTATCCTTAGATGTTAAAAACCAAGTTTTAGCCACTAAAGTTATTACTATTGGTACAGCGACGGAAACCTTGGCTCATCCGAGGGAAATTTTTCGGGAAGTAATTCGTCAAGGAGCTAGTCGTTTGATTATTGCCCATAATCATCCCACAGGAAGCACAGAACCGAGTGAGGAAGATATTGAGCTAACCAAACAGTTATTGCAGGCGGCTCAGTTATTGGGTATTCCGTTGTTAGACCACCTGATTTTAGGTCAGGGTTCCCATCAGAGTTTGCGGCAAACTACGGATTTATGGGATGATTATCAAGAGTTTGGTTAAGCTTTATAATTTTAGCATTACCTATCCTACTGAATATATAATTCTAAACTCAATTAATTATGCTACAAATTCCGCAACAAATCGCCCAAGAATTAGAGTTGAATCTCTCTCAAGTCGAGAATGTCCTGCAACTGTTGCAAGAAGGGGCAACGATTCCTTTTATTGCTCGCTATCGAAAAGAACGAACCGGATCGCTTGATGAAGTACAGTTGCGAGAAATTGCCGATAGCTCCGTTTATCTGTCGGAGCTGGAAGCACGGAAAAAGACAATTTTAGAGTCGATTGAGAGCCAGGGAAAACTGACAGAGGATCTCAAGGGAAAAATCGAAAACTGTCAGCAAAAAATGGAACTCGAAGACCTTTATTTGCCCTATAAACCGAAACGCAGGACTCGCGCGACTATTGCGAAAGAAAAGGGACTCGAACCCCTGGCACAACTGCTGCAAGATTTGAATACGTCTCAAGGCTCGGTCTCGTCTTTGGAAGAATTAGCCCAACCCTATTTAAACTCAGAAAAAGGGGTGGAAACTGTAGAAGAGGCGCTCAAAGGAGCGAGTGATATTATTGCGGAACAAATTGCGGAAACGGCTACTTTACGGACGCAAGTGCGGGAGCAAATGATTAAAACGGGGGCATTTGTTTCCCAAATTAAGAAGGATTATCCGGAGGGAACGACAAAATATGAGATGTATCGCAATTATAGCGCTCCAGTGAGTAAAATGGCCGCCCATAATTTGTTGGCTCTGTTTCGGGGAGAAGAGGAAAAGGTTTTAAAGCTGGATCTTGATGGCGATCGCGATAAAATCCTAGAGAACTTAGAAAGTCAGATTCTGCGTACCCGCAACCGGGCATTGCGTCCCTGGTTTCAGGAGGCGATTGAAGATAGCTTTAATCGGTTGATGAAGCCGTCTCTAACGTCGGATATTCGTGCTGAGTGTAAATTGGCAGCCGATATTGAATCTATCCAAACGTTTGAAACGAACTTGCGCGAACTGTTACTCTCTCCTCCGGCTGGAATGAAACCGACATTGGCAATTGATCCAGGATTTCGTACGGGATGTAAGGTAGCCGTATTGGACGAAACGGCGAAGTTTTTGGAGTATCAGGCGATTTTTCCCCACCAGGGAGAGCGCCAAAAGCAGGAAGCCGCCAAGGTTATGATCCGGCTCATCGAGAAATATAACATAGAGTTGATTGCGATCGGCAATGGTACAGCGTCTCGCGAAACCGATCAATTTGTAACAGATGTGCTGAAGACTTTAGAGCGCAAACCGATTAAGGTAATGGTAAATGAATCAGGTGCTTCGATTTATTCAGCCAGCGATTTGGCGCGAGAAGAATTTCCTGATTTAGATGTGACGGTTCGTGGTGCAATTAGTATTGGTCGGCGGTTGCAAGATCCGTTGGCGGAATTGGTGAAACTTGATCCCAAATCGATTGGGGTGGGGCAATATCAGCATGATGTCAATCAGAAATTGCTCAAAAAACAGTTGGATGAAACCGTAGAGAGTTGCGTGAATTATGTGGGTGTCGATTTGAATACAGCTTCGATACAACTGTTGTCTTTTGTGTCGGGAATTACGCCAACTATTGCCAAGAATGTGGTCAAGTTCCGCGACGAAAATGGAGCGTTTAAAAACCGTCGCCAGTTGCTGAAAGTGCCGAAGTTAGGGCCAAAAGCGTTTGAGCAAGCGGCGGGTTTTCTGCGAATTCGAGAGGGAGATAATCCATTAGACAATACGGCGGTGCATCCAGAAAGTTATGGCATTGTGCAACAGATGGTGAAGGATCTGAAGTTGCCATTGGCGCAAATTAGTGAAATTGCGGATCGGGTCGGTAAAATTGATTTACAAAAGTATAGGACGGAGGCGATCGGATTACCCACACTCAAAGACATTATTAATGAGCTTCAAAAGCCCGGTCGCGACCCCAGAGCCAAATTTGAATACGCAACCTTTAGGGAGGGCATCAACGAGATTACAGACCTGAAAGAGGGGATGATTTTAGAAGGGGTGGTATCTAATGTGGTCAACTTTGGGGCGTTTGTGGATATCGGAGTACACCAGGATGGGTTAATTCATATTTCCCAAATGGCGGATCATTTTGTTAGCGATCCGAAGGATATTGTCAAGGTAGGACAAGTGGTGAAGGTGAGGGTTTTGGAGGTGAATGAGCAGTTGAAACGGATTGGTTTGTCTTTGAGGGTTTAATGCCAACTTTAAACCAAATAGCTCTATTAAGGGTCTGCTTGATGAACATTCATGAAATTTCGTCTAACGCAGAAAAATTCATGGGTATGCCAATTGAAGGTGAGCTGAAAATTTTCGACCGATGATGTCATATCATTTCTCTGTAACAATGCGCTTAAGAATTATTGTCACAACCTAAGTTTTACTTAATAGCTGTCATCTTTTATTAAGCGCAACTTCATGGAGAAATTGTATCAGAGTTTAACTCAAACATTTTTATCCGGTTTTTGAAACTCCCTAATACCCAATGATGAGCGCCGTCTATTAATGGCGGAGCCAATGCGATCGCCTTAGAAGCTGTTTTTTAACTGTCTATTTTTAGCGATCGCTTGTCTTAGCCAGAGTCAGCTTTAGCGAGCTATTCTAATGCACCACTATGGCTTTAACTAATCACCACTGCCCATTAGCCCTTACTCAATTTCAATAGATGTGGGCGAATTACTTGATGCTGGAGTAGATTTAGATTGACGGATGCTAGAGTAGAGGCGATCGCGCCATTCAAAAAAGGGTTGATAGGATGGATTATCAGCTAATCCTGGAATCCCTTTACCTTGTAGCGATTCAGGGATATTCAGGTAATTGCCTTCAGGGAACTTAATTAAAATACTGAGTCCAGCGACTGCTAAATCAGCCAAAGTGGGCCGATCGCACACCAAATAAGGATGATCCACTAAAATTAGACTCAGTGCCTCTAAATCCTGTTTTAAGCTATCCTGTGCCGCCTGAATTTCTTCTGGACTTGCCCCAACTCCATAGCCTAAAACCTGAAATAATTCCTTCGGAACCGCTCCTACCAAGGTTTTGACAAAATCAGGAATAGGATTGGGTAAAACGGCGGTGCGGAAACTTTGGTCTTGACTCAATCCACCATATAGAGCCTTGCGACTTTTGACTCCAATAGACTCATCTGCCCATTCTTCCATCATTAAGCATAAACCGCGCTGCCGGGGTTCGGTGGGAATAATCGGCTTTTCTGGGTATTGGCGATCCAAATATTGGGCGATCGCTGTAGAATCAGAAATCACCGTACTTCCGTCTTTGAGTACTGGTACCTGCCGTTGTCCAGAAATCTTCAACACTTCCAGTTGTCCCACCCCTGGAGTGACTTCAATCGTACGGTACTCCAATTCCTTGTAATCAAGAATCAGTCTAACTTTCTCAGAAAATTGGGAAAATTCAAATTGGTATAGCTCTAACATGATTCCAACAAACGCAAGTCTTAAAGCTTACCCTATCACGATCCGCCTTCAGAAAAAGTCATTTATAGCGCAAAGCGCTAGGGAATAGGGAATAGGGAATAGGTTTTTGGTACATAGCTTTGAGGATTCAACACCGTTCCTCATATACAGCGCTTTGCGCGGTAAAAGGGAAAGGCGATAGATCGATTGCCAGCAGGACGTGTGGTTCGGCTACCAGGAACCGGGGTAGCAGTATCAAATAGTGTGCGATCGCTCGGGGACGGTTTTATTCCCCAAATTAAATACCATAGAACAGGGTTCTACTACATTAGAATTCCTATATGT
Source organism: Roseofilum reptotaenium CS-1145 (assembly GCF_028330985.1). Classification (NCBI taxonomy): domain Bacteria; kingdom Bacillati; phylum Cyanobacteriota; class Cyanophyceae; order Desertifilales; family Desertifilaceae; genus Roseofilum; species Roseofilum reptotaenium. The sequence goes on from NZ_JAQMUE010000105.1 coordinate 94,006, forward strand.
GGCAAGCATTTAAGGATTTGATATGTTGACGTTGATGCATAATGGTCTCAAGGATCTGCTGTTACTTGGAGATTATGCTCCAGGAAAAAAAATTGGGTTTGTTTCGCTCGAAACACCTTTACCCCAGGGATTGAAGAAATTTACCCAATCGATGAATTATCAGGTGGGACTCCAGTTGCGCCGGGAGTATCGCCATATTGCCATGGGGACTCGTGCTCTACAATTTCCGAAAGAGGTGGATACGATCTTTGTTTTTGAACTCTATAATCAGCATCTCTCGATTCTGCTTCCCTTACTCGCACTGCAAGCTCTACAGGGGAAAGAGGTGTTGATTAGTTTGCATGGGAATCAGCAGTTTGCGATGTCGAGTCGGATCAAAAATCTAGGGTTGATGTATCTTAGGACTTATCTAAACCTGTTCAAAAACTTGAAGGTGGTTACGCTAGAACTTGATGATAGTGTGATTCCAGAAGCGTACCGATTACCTCCAGATTCGATGTTTGTGATTCCCCATCCGATTATGAGTGAGGTGGAACCGAAACTGAAGCCAGGGGAAAGGATACCCGCAGATCGGCGGATTAAAATTGGGGTGGTGGGGATGATTCGTCCGGATAAACCAATCGCCAAATTGGTTCAACAGCTTACCCTTTATACGGCTACTCATCCCAACTGCGAACTGGTTATCGGTACTCCCTTAAGCACTAAACCCAAGGAGCTAGAGAATATAAACGCGACTCTGCGGGATACGACGAAGGAAGAAGACTATTTAAAGGTCTTACAGGAAATCGACATCCTGGTGATTCATTATGACCGCGATCGCTATTATTATCGTACCAGTGGCGTAATCAGCGATGCTGCTTCCTGCGGATGCTATATTATTGCCTCCAATTATCCCGTAATCGAGCACCAGGTCAATTGGCCAACTCCCATTGGTGAAACCTTTGAGAATTTTGAGCAGATTCCTGAACTAATTGATCGGGCAATTCTCCATCTGTACGAATATGGACAAGATAATCATTGGCAATGGCGAAAACAACGTAATGCTGAGGCGATCGCCAAAATCCTCTTTCCGGAAGTTCTCTCACCCTCCCCATGATAAAGATCTTCAATTGATACGATGAACACAGATGAGTCAAGATGATCGGGAATTGGAGAAAGAACTCCAGTTTCTAACTCTTGGTTTAATGCGAACAATATTAGTTTAAATTCTAACATGAATCCTCAACCCCGCAAACGCTTTGCTCAACATTGGCTTAACAGTGAAGCCATTCTACATAAAATCATTCAAGCATCGGATTTAGAAGCCACAGATAGAGTATTAGAAATTGGCCCAGGAACCGGTATTTTAACTCGTCAATTAATTTCCCATGCACAAGCTGTTGTTTCTGTGGAAATTGACCGGGATCTGTGTAAAAAGCTGATCAAAAAATTAGGAGACTCTCAAAACTTTATGCTCTTACAAGGGGATATCCTTTCCTTAGAGTTAGAAGCTCTCCTTTCCACCTATCCCTTGTTTCAAAACCCTAATAAAGTAGTAGCTAATATTCCCTACAATATTACCGGCCCGATTTTAGAAAAACTCTTGGGAAAAATTGCTTCTCCAGTTCCCAAAACCTACGAGAGTATTGTCCTCTTGGTACAAAAAGAAGTAGCCGATCGCCTAGTAGCAAGACCGAGTACCAAAGCCTTTGGGGCCTTATCAGTTCGCGTGCAATATTTAGCTCATTGTGAACTCATTTGTCCTGTCCCACCAAAAGCCTTTTATCCCCCTCCTAAAGTTGAATCTGCCGTGATTCGCTTAACTCCCAGAACTCTGGAAAAACTGGCCTTCAACCCCCGTCATTTAGAACAAATTGTAACTCTTGGCTTTTCCTCGAAACGAAAAATGTTACACAATAATCTCAAATCGAGGATTGAGAGCAATCGCCTGACTCCCATTCTAGAACAACTTGACATTAACCCTCAAGCTCGCGCTGAAGATCTGAGCCTGGAAAATTGGGTTAATCTGAGTAATGTCTTACAAGAGAGTTCCTTATAAACGACAATTGAGTTGTTCAAAGATCGGCTTTAATAATAGCTCAGGATCATCCTTGAAAAACATATGACCGCCCTCAAACAGGTTTAATTTAAATTTTCCTGAAGTATGCTGATTCCATTGCTCAAACTGTTCTGGCGTAGCTACAGTATCATTCATCCCCCCAAACATCGAGATCGGCAAATCCAATGGTGGCTCTAATTGATACTGATATTGTTCATTGACGGTTAAATCTGAACGAAAAATGGGTAAAAACAACTCCATTAAATCTGAGTTTTGTAGAACCCCCTCCGGTGTCCCTCCATATTCACGCAATGCTTCAATCAAACTAGAATCTGGTTGGGAACACAGATGATTCTCTATCGGAATATGTGCGGCACGGCGACCACACATAAATAAATGTTCCGGTAAAACCGAACATTGGCGACGCAGTTCACGGGTGAGTTCAAACGCAATTAAGGCTCCCAAACTATGACCAAAAAATGTGAATTTACCTAACTCTAAATGAGGAATAATAGCTTTAGCAAGGGACTTAATTAATGGATCTAATTGGGTGAAGCAAGGTTCTTTTAAGCGATGTTCTCGCCCTGGCAATTGAATCGCTAGAATTTCAATTTCCGACGAGCTATAGGTTAACCAAGGACGAAATAAAAAAGCGCCTGCTCCTGCGGGAGGAAAACAAAACAGACGTAACGGAGCATCAAATCGCTTAGGAGCAGAAATAACCCAGGGGGTTGATGGATGAGAGACGACCATACAATAAACTCAGATTGAACAACCACAGGGCGATCGGCGATCGGACAACCCAATCTATATCGATCTCGTTGAATTGTACCGTAGAATACCCGATCTAACGGATAAACCTTTGTTTCTTGTGATGTCTTCCCTTCCCTAGATTCTCTGAACTCCTTTAAGATAGAGAGATAGTCCTCAGTGCTTCCCAGTAAGCATTAGATCAGAAAATCAATGGGTTACAGTAATGGCAGATAGCAATAGGACAAACCCTGAAGAGAGCGCGATTCTCAGTTACAAAACCAGCAAAATCCTGGTGGTTGATGATGTACCTGAAAACCTGCGCTTGCTGAAAACTCTACTGAAAAATGAAGGATATGATGTACGATTCGCCCCTAATGCTAAATTCGCCTTAGCGAGTCTCACTCAATTTGTCCCGGATTTAATTCTCCTGGATATCATGATGCCAGAAATGGACGGATATACTCTCTGTGAACAATTAAAACGTAATCCCGAAACCCAAAAAATACCTGTTATTTTTTTGACCGCCTTAAATGAAGGAGCAGATAAAGTAAAAGGGTTTGAAGTAGGAGCAGTAGATTATATTACTAAACCATTTCAGGGTGAAGAGGTCTTGGCGCGAGTAGCCCATCACTTAAAGTTAACTCAGTTAAACCTCCAACTTCAAGAAAAAAACCAAATTTTACTCCAGAAAAACCATCAACTCCAAGAAGCAGAGCGAGAAACGCGACTCTTGTTAGAAGTCACTCAATATTTAACCCAAGCCTCTACCTGGGAAAAGGCCATTACCCAAATCATCAAAAGTATTTGCGATCGCATTTTCTGGGATTATGGAGAAGCCTGGTTACCCCAGGAGGACACCCAAACCTTATCCTATCTTCCCAATCCCTTCGTTACTCATCCGACGCTTAAACCCTTTTGTCAACTCAGTTCTACCTTAGAGTTCCAAGCCGGAGAAGGGCTACCTGGAAAAATCTGGCAGAATCAGACTCTAGAATGGATTCAAGATATTACTCAAGCCCCTGAAGAATTATATACGCGGCAATCCTTAGCCCTTCAAATTGGCTTAAAATGCGCCTTTGGTATGCCCATTTTAGTCAACCAAAAGGTGATGGCAATTCTAGTCTTTTACCAAAGTCAAATCACCCCTTGTCAACTAAATATCGTTGCCCTCGTTCAGGCGATCGCCAGCCAAATCAGTTTCCTGATCCAACGTAAACAAAGTGAACTGCAACTTCAACAGCAAGCCCAAGATCTCGCCCAAGCGCTTCACCAACTGAAAACTACTCAAATCCAACTGATCCAAAGTGAAAAAATGTCTAGCCTAGGGCAACTCGTGGCTGGAATATCCCATGAAATCAACAACCCAGTAAACTTTATTGCGGGCAACATCGACCACCTAGAAAGCTACATCCACGATCTGATTCAAGTGTATTATGCTTATCAACAATCCTATCCTGTACCTTCTTCTTCCTTAACTGAACTCATTGCCGATCTAGAACTCGACTTTACCCTAACTGACTTACCCAATGTCATCCTGTCTATGAAAAGCGGAACCGAAAGAATCACCAAAATTGTTAACTCATTACGTCGGTTCGCCCATTTAGATGAATCTCAACTCAAAACCGTAGACATTCATGATGAAATTGAAAGTGTACTTACAATCTTAAATAATCGCCTCAAACTCCAGTCTTCTCCAGACATGAGTCCAGTTAATATCTCCGAAATCCAAGTCGAACGAGATTATGGTCAATTGCCCAAACTCGACTGCTTTGCGGGAGACCTCAATCAAGCCTTTATGCAAATCCTGATGAACGGTATTGATGCCCTACAGGAAAGATATCACGGGGAAAAAGAACAGCCTAATTTTCCCTATAGTCTGGCGATTAAAACCCAATGGATTCAGGATTTATCTCAAGTACAAATCCAGATTAGTGACAATGGAATGGGGATTCCAGCAAATATTAAACCTCGCATTTTTGATCCCTTCTTTACCACTAAACCCGTCGGTAAGGGAACTGGGATGGGAATGGCCATCAGCTATCAAATTATTGTCGAAAAACATGGGGGTAGCCTTAAATGTCTAGATACTCCAGGCCACACTACCTTTGCGATCGCTCTTCCTCAACGGCCCAAAAAACAGTAACTTAGGCTGTGGGAAGTTTGGTAGATACTGCTTCTCTCTTCTAGAGGAGTACACCTTGAAGCCTTAGACCCTAATCAATACAAGCTATTTCCTATTCCCTAGCGCGAAGCCCTCTATGACCTGATTTTAGAGTTATGCGATTCACCTAGCCTAGCGCCTAGCGCTATACTATGGGACTGAGTCAAAAACTAGATCAAACCCTATGGATTGGCAATTATTGAGTTTAAGTTTTGCAGCCGTATTCTTGTCCGAGTTAGGAGATAAAAGCCAGGTTGCGGCGATCGCCCTCAGTGGCACATCCCGCTCTCCCCGCGCCGTCTTTCTGGGCACAGCGACTGCTCTATTATTAGCCAGTTTTCTTGGGGTAATGGTCGGTGAAGGAACCGCCGCCATCTTACCGACCAAGCTATTAAAGGCGATCGCCGCCCTCGGATTCGCCATCATGGCCGTACGTTTACTCTGGCCCCAAGAAGATATCCCTCAAGACTTTGATTCCGATTAGAGTCTCCCCTTAAACAATCATCTCCAAAGACGGATTCGGCTGATGTTCCACCCGGAATACATTCGCGTATAAATTAGCAATCACTTGCTTCCCTTCTTGAGTTAACTCCAGATAACCCAGTCCCTCCTTAATATAGGGAAACACTCCATGCCAATAAAACTTAGGATAATTATTGCGTAAATCCTCTGGATGACGATACTTGAGAGCCTTAGCCGCTCCCGTTTCCAAAAACTCATAATAGAGAGCGCTAATTTTTTGCAAATATCGAGGATCGCTCAATTGGCCAATCAAATCCGCTGCCCGAATTAATCCCGGATAATCACTGGTCGTTTGATGGTCGCTATCATTGGGAACCGGAAAGCGAGTCAACTCAATATTGCGCTTAATTACATCCGCATCAATTAACTTATGACCGCCAAACCGTTCCTCAATAAACAACTTTCCCCGGTCTACATGATAGGGGGTCATACTGGCATCTGAAGCCCCTGGAGGTAAAGAAACCATCGCCCCATCCTTACCCGTCGCATAAAGACCTTCTTGATCTTGGCGGCAAACCCCACGCACATAGCCAATATCGTGACAGAGCAGAGAAATAATAAAATGTAACCAATCTTCGCAAGACACCCCGCCTTCTCGGATATGTCGTCCTCGAATGACCTCTTGACCAACCAAGGTCACTAAAATCGTGTGTTCTACATTATGGTATAGCGCATCACTATTAGCGATATTTTCCAAGGCCATATTAGCTGCCCAACCAATAATATCTTCATAGTCATGTTTCCAGCCGCCGTAGGTACGACGATATCCTTCTTGAACTTGCTCAACAAAATGGTTAATGAGAATTTCTGTAGTGTTTAACATGATGTCCCTGGCTAGACCGTTCTGGAACCTTGATCAATAAACTTGGTGTCGTTTCTTTATTGTAGATGCTAACAGATGTCCTCTGGATAAATTTGGCCGTTTAGCGGTTGCTGGGGTTATAATTGGGTTAAGTGTTCATGATCTGTTTCTTGAATCACGCACGGGGCTGTAATGGTTTCGACGGGATAGTGAAAGCTGTTCTGTGATGCAAGCCGAGAGTGAGTCCCCTCTCGTAAATCAAGGCTCAAACTAAATGTAACTGCGAACAACATCGTTCCTTTCGCTCGTAAGGCTGCTGCTGTAGCCTAAATCTAGCCTCAAACAGGCGCGAGCCATCATAGTCCGACTCCGTTAAGGTCTATGGTGAAACCCCAACGGATGCTCCCTAAAACAGCTTCTAGTCAATTGAAGGGCTAAGACTTTACTAGAAATCCCCACCATTCGGGGTCAAGAATGGTTCCTGCCCAGAGGATTGAGATGGGATAAGCTTGTGAATGAACAGAGAGTAATAGCTATTGCGGACGGCAGTTCGATTCTGCCCAGCTCCATTAACAATTAACTCCTAAAAGCTTTGCTGGACAGAGCCTCTCGGCCGTCAGCAATGGCTATTATTTTAAAAATTAAAGAGCGCTACACCTAATTTGCACCTAAACTCATCCTACACCACTCCAAAACAGTGCAGGGTAAATAGGTCATAGAAATGGAGAAAATCTATCCATAGAAGCATTGCCATAGAATACCATCAATACATCAGTCACCTGACCATCACATAAGCA
>NZ_JAQMUE010000106.1 GCF_028330985.1 Roseofilum reptotaenium CS-1145
ACCCACCGCTCCCCAATTAGTCGGCGCAGAAGTACTGACAGTTAGTAATGACAGTGGCATTGATGCCACCCAACCCGGAACCGTAATTGGGCAGATCCGATCATCAGACAATTCTGGGATTCAATCCTATGAAATTTCCCGCGTTACTGGAGGTGCTTCTACCACTAACTTTAGTATCAATAACAATGGGAATATTACCCTCAACAGCGCTCCGGCTGGTAATGGGCCGTTTGGCTTGGTAGTACGCTCTACGAATACTGGAGGTAGAGTATCAGAAGAAGCAACGATTAATGTCTATACCACTGTGGGCACAGCCAGCACCGATCCAATCCTCCGCAATGGTCAGAATAATAGCTTCCCTACAACCGGCAATGTATCGGGTCAAGATACGATTATTGTTGCCCCCGGTAAATATGATGAAGCTAGCTTAAGTGTTGCTCAGAATACTACCCTGCGATTTACCATTCCTCCCGATGCTACAGGAGCAGGCGTTGCCCGATTAACTGCAGCAGCGGTGCCTACTCCTATTACGGGGAGTTTGGTTGCCGGTACAACCCTATCGGAAAACTTCCGAGGGAATAGCTCGAGTGACTTGTTCTTTGGAGGACAGGGGGCCGATACCCTGAATGGAGTATCTGGGCAAGATTATTATGTGTATACTGCCCTGAATGAAGGAGCAGATGTTATTCAAGGCTTTGGCAATAGTAGTGTGATTTTGGTCAATGCTCAAACCTTTGGTGCAGGTCTAACAGCCGGACAATTGTCTGAAGGACAGTTATTCTTGTCTAATTCTCTCTTTAATCCGGCTAGTCCTCCGAGTGCTTATCAGAATGCTGCCAATGGTGACCAGTTGCGCTTTATTTACGATTCCCAAGGCAACTTGTTCTTTGATGCTAATGGCTCGGCGGCTGGCGGTATCGCAAATAATCAACCTCTAGCTGTTCTGACTGCTCCCGGTCGTCCCTCGGTGAGTAACTTTAGTAATGCTAATATTTTTGTCTATTAGACCTCTTGTATAATTGTGCAGAAAATAAATGGCAATGGAGTAATCCTGCATTCTTACTCCTATTCCCTATTCCCTCACCTTCTGCAAGAAGTCTATTGACGCAATTGGGTAATTGGTAATGGGGGATCTTGCTGATCTCCTGATCTCCCCATCGGCCTATCCCCTAAAAATGGTATCCTGTGATACAATTTTGGAATGATTTGTGAAGAAAATCCTGAAATCCATAGAAATTAAAGGTTTGGCCGATCCATATGGGGATGACAGAGATTAGAATAATCCAGTGAAACTCCGAAATAATGGGAGTTTCAGAGTTTAATCTGAAAAGGAGATGCAAAATGAATAAAGGTGAATTGGTCGATAAGGTGTCTGAAAAGGCTTCAGTGACCAAAAAACAAGCGGATGCAGTGTTGAGTGCTGCCCTCGAAGCGATTATGGAAGCGGTGTCTGAAGGTGACAAAGTGACCTTGGTTGGTTTTGGGTCGTTTGAGTCGCGGGAGCGGAAAGCACGAGAAGGACGCAATCCTAAAACTGGAGATAAAATGGAAATCCCAGCCACTAAAGTTCCTGCGTTTTCGGCGGGTAAGCTGTTTAAGGAAAGAGTAGCTCCTCCGAAAGACGAGTAAGTTTCCGATTTATTCCATTAAGTCAGTGTCTTTCCAACGTCCGGTTCATGGAGGAAATGTTGTTTGGGCAGCCTCAATTGCAGGCTGTTCACCCGATCGCCTTCTGGATTTTTCCGCTAGTATCAATCCGTTAGGCCCTCCACAATCGGCGATCGCCGCAATTACAACCCATTTACATCGGATTACCCTGTACCCAGATCCCCAGTATTCCCAGCTACGGGAACATCTGGGGCGATTTCATCAACTGTCCCCAGAGTTCATTTGGCCAGGGAATGGGGCGGCAGAATTACTGACTTGGATTGCTCGTCAGTTTCAAGAGTGTGGCGGTGTGACATTACTCACTCCCGCATTTCGGGACTATGAACGAGCGCTTCAAGCGTTTGGGGTTCCCATTCAACCCTATCCCCTAAATTGGTCTGGGTTAACCTCTTCCCTTCCTGATTCTGCTAACCCTGGATCGGGTTTATTACTGAATAATCCCCATAATCCGACGGGCCAATTATGGCGGCGTGAGGAGATTTTGTCGATTTTGGATCGATTTGAGTTTGTGGTGATTGATGAGGCGTTCATGGACTTCCTAGACCCCTCAGAAGACCAAAGTTTAATTCCCCTGCTCCAAGATTATCCTCATCTGGTGATTGTGCGATCGCTCACTAAGTTTTATAGTTTGCCCGGCCTGCGTCTGGGTTATGCGATCGCCCATCCAGGCTTAATTGCACAATGGCAAAACTGGCGCGATCCTTGGCCGGTGAATATCCTTGCGGAAGTAGCCGGAATTGCGGCGATCCAAGATTATGAGTTTCAACGGCAAACTTGGGACTGGTTACCCCCCACCCGCAAGTATCTTTTTGAAGGGTTGCGATCGCTGCCGGGATTCGATCCTTACCCAGGAGCGGCGAATTTCTTGTTAGTCAAGGTCGATCGGTCCGTTAAGAAGCTACAAGAGCGGTTATTAAAAGAACACCAGATCCTGATCCGAGACTGTGCGAGTTTTCCTGAACTGGGCGATCTCTATTTCCGGATTGCTATCCGTTCGTCCTCTGATAATCAACGCTTACTTGATGCTCTTGGCAATTAACTCAACTCTTGATTAACTCATATCAATTAAGCAATCAATTAAACAAAAGAACCCTGAGCACTGTATCATTCCAGTTTATTAACTCTCGACTGTTGGGCTAAAATGCCGTATTTGGGAGCAAACACCATAGCTAGAATAAAGAAGAGGGTCAACAGTACTACGATCGCTCCTCCTGTGGAGATATCCAGATGATAACTGAAATAGGTTCCTAGGATGCACGATAGCACACTGCTAGTAATGGAGAGTCCCATCATCCGATCGAAGCGATCGGTCAGTAAATAGGCTATTGCTCCTGGAGTCACGAGCATAGCAATCACCAGAATAATACCCGCCGTTTGCAAAGCGGTGACAATGGTTAGAGCCAAAACTGACAACAAGGTATAATACATCAATTGAATATTCAACCCGATCGCCTTAGCATGATTGGGATCGAAACAGAACAGCAATAAATCCTTACGTCGCAACAGAATCACCAGTAACGTGATTGTCCCTGCAATCAGGGTTTGAATAATATCACTGTCAGAAATGCCCAACACATTGCCAAACAGGATATGAAACAAATCCACATTACTGGGAATTTTGGTAATCAACACAATTCCAAAGGCAAAAAAACCGGTAAAAACTACGCCAATTACCGCATCTTCTTTTAACCGAGTTTTCGATTGCACATACCCTATCGCCACCGTTGCGCCAAATCCAAACAAGAATGCTCCCACTGCAAACGGAATATTCAGAGCATAGGCAACAACCACCCCAGGAACCACCGCATGGGAAACCGCATCCCCCATCAGCGACCAGCCTTTGAGGGTAATATAACAGGAGAGTACAGCACAAACTAAACCGACAAAGGCACTCACCCACAACGCTCGGACTAAAAATCCATATTCTAGGGGTTCAAGGAGCCAATTTAAAACTGCTAGGGAATAGGGAATAGGGAATAGGGAATAGGGAATAGTCAAGAATCAGCCTCAAAATTTGGGGATAGGGAGCGTAAACTTTGCACGGGTAAACGATTATCCAATACAATCACTTTACCGTCTTGGGCGAGCACGAGCGCCAAAAATGGCCATGATTTCATCTTGACGCTGCCATGATCAACAAATCGAATGGCAGTGTCAAGATGAAAGAGGTTAGTGCAGCACCATTTCAGATCCTATTTTATCCGGCCGGCGTGCGTTTTCGCGTCTTGCGTAGAGCTGGAATTGCCCACAGAATCAATCCGGTTACTGAAAGTATAATCGTCGTCATGCCCAGAATTGTTCCAGATGTTTTTCGCATTGACTCGTTGATAATTTCTCCTGTATGGACATGCTCAATCCAATCTGCCCATCGATAACTTTGGCTCAGAACCTCACCCGTTTGAGCGTCAAGTTGCACCTCTAGGGGGATATGCCCTTTTGCACGAACCTTGTACGTCCCTTTATTGAGCCGGATATCAATCCTGTTAATATCATCTGGCGTTTGAAATTCTGGCAAATTGAGTAACATCACCTTCTCAACCGCCTCAGACAGTGGCATCATCGTTTCTATACTGCCCTCTGTCCCCCTAGCAGTTGATGCTTGCATCCAGTCATAAGCACCTTTATAAGAGAGGAAAATGCCTGTTACTGCTAGCGAAATCAGAAAAATACACAGTGCAACTCCCAAGTACTTATGAATATTAAGGCTCCACTTCATCAGCTTTCTTTTGAATGATGACATACTCATCTCCTGTTCGTTATTCAGAGTGGTCAAATAGCTTTTTATCTATACTTTGCACGCCTACAGCCCCAACAAGAGTCAGTGAGCTAAATGGATGATCTTATTAAGACTATTTCGCATATAGATAAAAGAGCCTAGAGGCAATTATCGATAGCTACAGTGGAGTTAGTGCCTATACTCCCTTTCACTAATCAGAATAAATTGCAATTAGAAGAGTAGAGTTGACTTTACTGAAATAGAGGTTAACTTAACTATTTCTTAATTATGCACTTAAGGATATAGCAAAAAAGTATACCGCCTCACCAAAGACTTGAGGGCTAATATGAAATTCTTAGATGTTTGCTACATGATGACTGATACCATTTCTCTATGATGATGCGCTTTAACAAGGGGCTTGGGGGCCCCTTGTCTCTCAGGAATCGATTAGTTGCAAGATTAAAGAGCAATGGTATGACACGGAGACGCGAAGATTGCTGTGTAGCACGAATAAATACGACCAACCTCACTGGGCACAGACAACCTTTGAACTTTGGCAGAATCTCGGAAAGTGACAAGTGACAAAGGAGGGATGGTCAAGAATCGATCTCAAAATTTGGGGACAAAGAGTGTAAACTTTGTACGGGTAAACCGCCAAACGTCATCGCTAGGTTCTCTTGGGTAAAGGTTTCTGCTGTGGTTCCAGATGCCAGAATCGTCTGATTAATTAAAATTGTGTGATCGCAGAATGTGGAAATCGAGGCTAGATCGTGGGTAGAGACCAGAATTGTGTATCCTTCATTGCGCAACTGCATCAGCAAATCAACGATTCGCTTCTCCGTTTTCACATCCACCCCGGTAAAGGGTTCGTCCAATAAAATCACTTTACCGTCTTGAGAGAGCGATCGCGCCAAAAAAGCCCGTTTCTTTTGTCCTCCTGAGAGTTCCCCAATTTGCCGATTCCGAAACTCTACCATTCCCACCCGCTCTAAACTTTCCATCACCAAACGTCGATCTTTCGCGCTCGGAATTCGCAGCATATTCATATAGCCATAGCGTCCCATCATCACCACATCAAAGACGCTGACCGGAAAATTCCAATCCACCTCATCCGACTGGGGAACATACGCCATTAACTGCCGCTTTTGAGCCATTTCCACCCGCATACCACCCACCCGAATTTGTCCTTGCTTTGGGGGTAAAAAGCCCATAATTGATTTAAATAATGTCGATTTTCCACCTCCATTGGGCCCCACTAAGGCGGTAATCGTTCCGGGTTCCACCGTACAGTTGGCATTATAAATAGCCAACCGAGCATTACTGTAAGTAACACTCAGATTATTAACGGTTATATTAAGCGGTTCAGTCAAAGATGACATCGTTTTCTCCAGTGGGTAATTATGGAATTTTCAATGGATTGATTTAAGATTGCTCTCCCACAAGAGAGAGAAGGAAGGCAACTATAACAATCCATTCGTAATCAGTTGCACATCATATTCGAGCAACTCTAAAAATGTGGGGACAGGCCCCTCTGCTGTAGACAAGGAATCAACATAAAGATTGCCACCAAACGTTGCGCCTGTGGTTTCCGCCACTTGCTTTTGTCCTTTATCATTCACCGTCGTTTCACAAAAAATTGCGGGAATTTGCTTACTTTTCACTTGATCGATCACCCCTTTAACTTGTTTGGGCGTAAACTGTTGCTCGGAATTAATCGGCCAGATATAAATTTCATTCATCCCGTAATCTCGCGCCAGATAAGAAAAAGCGCCTTCACAGGTAACTAAGTAACGTTGATTTTCGGGAACTTTTTGTATGGCTTCGCGCAGTTTTTGGTCAATAGCTTTGAGCTTTGCACTATAAGCTGCTGCATTGGTGTTATAGGTTTCGGCGTTTTCTGGATCGAGGGTAACAAACGCTTGGCGGATATTTTCCACATAAATTAGGGCATTTTGGGGAGACATCCAGGCATGGGGATTGGGTTTTTCAGTGTAGGGGCCTTCAGCAATGGGAATGGGTTCAATGCCTTCAGTTAAGAGGACAGAGGGCACATTTTCCAGGTTGCCTAAAAATTGCTCAAACCACCGCTCTAGATTCATGCCGTTATATAAAATCAGGTCAGCATCTTGTGCTTTGGTGAGATCGCTGGGAGTGGGTTCGTAACCGTGAATTTCTGCACCGATGCGGGTAATGGACTCGACAGTTAGTTGATCCCCGGCAACGTTTTGGGCAATATCAGCAAGAACGCTAAAGGTGGTGAGGACTTTCTTTTTATTTTCGGTTTCTCCAATGGTAGAGCTTGGATTTTCAGGCGTTGGGTCTAAGGTTGTATCGCTCTCTATACCTGCACAGCTTGTCAGACCTAGGGTGAGGACTAAACTGGCGATCGCCATTAAGGTGGATGGATAGGAGTAAGGCATCGAGAAATCAGCCCGGTTAATTTCATAATTGTTTCATCTTTCATATTTATATCATAATTGGCTCGATGTGTATTTAAAAAATTTGTAGGGGCGAAAACTTTTTCGCCCCTACAGGAATATTGGGATGGGGGTTGAATTAGCCTTTGAGCTTGCGACGCAAGAGTCCGCCACCAATACCACCAACAAGAGTCGCCCCTACAACCCCAGCGAGAATGTAACGATTGGCGATACGGTTACGGTTGTGGGTATGGTAAGGATGTCCCTCAAGATAGCTGATATTCTCTGATTCAATCCCTTCGCCGCTCACGGGAACGATAATGTTATCCCAATGACCGCCTTCTCCAATTTCTACAGACCACTCACCGGGAATGGAGGGATCGGGTTGGAGGACAAATTCACCATTCTCATCTGTTGTGGTTTCGAGCCAAGGTGTGGTGGGGTCGTTGGGAGCGTAAACGACGACAGGGGCACCTTCAAAGGCTTCACCGGTACTAAACATCGATTGGATTTCCAGGCGATCGGACATAGACTGGAAATCTGTTTCTACGGAGTGGGCAAGGGCAACTTTGGGTAAGCTCACGATGCTCAGTAGCACGGCAGATAGGGTAAGGAAGGATTTCATTACGATACTCTCCTGTTGGTTCTGAGGATTTTAGTCAATCTTAAAAGCAAATCACTGGCATTGGGCACATAGATACTGCTTATTGCCCATAGACTAATTCTTCGTAACATGGCTCGGTCAATCAGGATCTGATCTCCATTAAACATGGGGTGAGGTTGTGGAATGGGAGCGTCTTGAGCGCTGGAGGCGAAAAGCGAGCAAGATGTTTGCACAACTGGCTTTACCTCATTTTTTTCCCGATCGCCCCTTTTTCTTTCCATCTTGTGATTAACATCACCCAAAATATTCTGTCAAGTCACGGCAATATTTCTTTACAATTTGTTATATTAGTTTACAACAACGAGAAACACAGAGGTCAACCTGATGTACACAACGGTCAATCCTGAAGGACAGCTCAATAACTACGCTAACGAGCCTCAAATGTACTATGCAGACTTCCCCAGTCAAGAACAGCAGCAACGCTATATGCTCCAAGGGGTAATCTCTATCCTCCTCACCACCGCTTTGATCCTCACTGGAATTGCTGTGAGCTAACTCTCTTCTCTCCTCTCTATAAAAACGCTAGTCGGGCCGCTTAGTTAACTCCTAGGTGGCTTTTCTTTTTATGAGGCAATCGGTCTTAGGTTAGCAAAGCCGATCGCACTCAGGAAAAATCCCAATTGCACGATGACAATACTGGGGCCGGAGGGCAAGTCAAATAGAGCAGAGAGGACAATTCCGCATAAAGCGGCGATCGCCCCAATAACCGCAGATAAGATCGCATAGGTGGTGAAGTTCTGAGTCATTAAGCGAGCAGAACAGGCAGGAATGACAATAAAAGCGCTCACCAATAACACCCCGATCGCCTTGATCGCGACACCAACAACAAGGGAAAGCAGCACGACGAAGGCGGTACGATGGGTTTCTACCGATACACCACGGGCGATCGCCATCGGTTCATGAAGTGTCAACATCATCTGAGTGCGCAACGTTGAGGCAATAAATCCAATACAAACCAATAATAGGAGTGTGCTAATGATTAGATCGAAGGTTTGTAGAGCTAAAATATCCCCAAAAAGTAAGTGATTGATCCCTCCTTTGTATTCCCCTATCAGACTGAGAGTAATAATGGCAAAGGCTAAGGAGGAGGAATAAACAATATTGAGGACAGCATCTGTCCACAGTTGGGTGCGCTCTAGAAAGGTATTGACCACCAGGGCAAAGATCACTGCAAAGGGAAGAATGACCCATGAAGGATTCAGACCTAATAATAGCCCTAAACTTAATCCCAAGAGGGTCGAGTGTCCCAGGGCATCACTAAAAAATGAGAGTTGCCGTAAAATAGTAAAACTCCCTAACAGTCCCCCCATTGTTCCCATTAATATGCCTCCCATCAGTGCCCGTTGCATAAAGGCAAATTGGAAGAGTTCTATAGCGCGTGAGATTTCGGTTTCCATTAAATTCACAATTAACAACGTTGTAGAGCCGGTTGACAAACAATCTACGAAACTCATCCATCACTTTACGCAACCCGCCCTCATCCCCTAACTCCTAGCCATTTTTAATGTTTAATTGATCTTAGGATCGACAGGAATGATGATAACGAGTAAAGGCAGAGCCGTAAGCGGCGATTAGGTTTTCCGTACTGAGGGTGCTTTCTGGTGTCCCTTGACAGAGTAAGGTACGGTTAAGACACAGGACGCGATCGCATTGTTTTTTCACCATATCCAAATCATGGGAAATCTGTAAAATTGCCCAATGATATTCTTGTTTCAGTTCTTCGAGGAGTTGATAAAATTCGGCTTCTCCTCGGATATCTAATCCCGCAGGGGCTTCATCTAAAATCAGTAATTTTCGGGGTCTAGCCAGACAATAAGCGAGTAAGATACGCTTGGTTTCTCCACCGGAAAGTTGACTAATGGGTTTGTGTTTTAAATGCCAGGCATCCACCCGCGAGAGCGCTTCTCGGACGGCTTTACGGCGTTCTCGATAGCCTGACCAGGGCAATTGAAAACCGATCCGATCCCAACCTAAGCCGACCAGTTCAGCTACCGTCATGGGCAGACGGCGATCGAAGAGAAAGTTTTGCGGTAAATAGGCGATTTGTTGACGAATTTGCGCCGGCAATTTACCTTGAGGACTCATCGATTTTCCTAATATGGAAATATGACCTGATTTTCGAGGTAAGATACCTAAAATGGCTTGAATTAGGGTGCTTTTTCCTGCTCCATTGGGGCCGATGAGGGCGGTATCTGTACCCGTGGATAAAGTAAAGGATACGTCATGCACAACTCCTGGTGTGCGATCGCGATCGACGATTAAGCCTTCAACTTCCAATACTATTTCGGTCAAGCTCGATCTCCTGGTTTCTTAAGGTTCTCTAGGCTTTTCCTTGATTAGCGGATTTTTGGACTAGGAGAGCCTGTGTAGAATGATTATCATTTTAGAGTATCACGGGAGAAAAAACAAGGCGATCGGGAGAATATAGCGTTAGACAATAGGTAATATCAAATCCTTAGATACGTGCTACAGATGGTTAACACTCCAGACACGGAGAAACGGAGACACGGGAATTGATGTGTAGCGTGATTTTTAGGATTTGATATAATAGGTAGTCTCACCCTTCTCTTGAGGAGTCCATAGTCAAAATACGAAATAATAAAAACTGCGTTTTCTGATAGGAATTAAAATTATCATCACTGACTAAAATTAAGCTGGGACTGCCATCGGCAAAATGGGGGCCAAATGTCATCCCTTCGAGGTTATCCAAGGTAATGTCCAACCGATCTAAATCTAAAACCAATTGTTTACGAATAGGTTTCAACTCTCCTAAATTGCCTTGAAGAGAGGATACATTAGAAATATCGCTGGCCGATCCAGTCACGGCTTGGAATAGTTTGGCTGTAACTACAGAGCCATTAAAAGAGCGCTCTAGGGTGAGAAAATGTCCGGGTTCATCTAAGGCTAAAATTTCTGTTAATCCTTGGGAGAGAATATCTGGTTCAGGTGTATCAAGTTCATAGAAATGTTCGGAAACTAACAGGGGTGGCCCTTCGCTGAGGAGATAATGCATCCACCGTGTTCTAGTCTTCACTAATTCTTTGGCTTCTGGATCTCGATCTTGGATTAAGGCGGATTCTGTAGCAACAAATACGCGTAAAGGTTCACCAGTTGTGGGAACGAGGCCGATGGGGTTGGTCGTTAAGGACTCAAACCCTAGGTTATTTTGTACCCCTTTTTGTTGTTCTTTTCCTGAAGTCTCAGGGATATAGCGTTGAGGAATGGGGAGCTGATTGAGCCATTGTCCCGTTTGCCGGTCATATTCAGCGATCGCCGGGGGAATCTGTTGGTCTGCAACCCCTTCACTGGCAATGAGTAGGGTTTGGTTGGGGGTGAGAGCTAACCCTTCCGGATCGAGGCTACCTTCTGCGTATGGCGTACCTTCCGGGGTTTTTAAGACAGTAACGGTTTCTACATCAATTTCAAAGGGGTCAAGACTCAGATTCAAGGTATAAAAGCGAGCGGGGCCGTAGAAACTGCGGTCATCCGAAAGAGCATAGAGGCGATCGCGTTGGCGATCGTAGGCGATCGCCGATAACCCACCCACGGTGGTTTCCTGAAACTCCTGTTTGGGTAGGGTGACTTCTCCCACCCATTCCAAAGATAAGGGCAAAAACAGCCGATCTTGGGCACTCACTTGCGGTAGACTACAACCGGTCAGCAACCCAAGCAGACAGCAACTGAAGACAAAAAGGGGAACTAAGAAGCGTTTCATTCGGGCAAAACTCATATAGCACTTTGTGCTAGGGAATAGGATTGTGGTACATGGCTTTGGGAATTCAACAGCGTACTCTATAAAAGCACAAAGTGCTGTATCAATTAACAATTATAGCGATCTTTTTTCTATTTTCTATAGCAGTGAATAAGTTGCTGAGAACGGTTAGGTTATTGTTTATAGTCAAGTATCCTAACTCTCCCGTTCCCTGCTATAACTCATCTTCTAACCCGGGTCGAGCCATAGGAGCAACCCTTAATTTACTCACATAGCGCAACATCATCGCCCCAGCAACCGCTACAATTAAGCTCATCCAACCCACTCCCTGATTCAAGAGTAAAAAGCCGCCTACAGCGAACATAGCACCAAATAAAAGCAATATGGCTGCACTGACTTTGAGTAAATCTTGGGGTAAACTTTGTGCCGGTTTCAATCCCGTGCGCGATCGCTGCCGTCGCCATCCAGGGCCGCCAGGACGCACTAACCGATAGAATTCATCTAAGGTTTGATCCGATTCTGGTGCAGTTAACAACATGGCAGCTATCCAGCAAATTCCACTAATCCCAGCCGTCACCAGTAATCGCAAGCCAAAATCTTGAATAGTTAATATCGGGACAACACTGGTGGTTAATCCTACAACAAATCCACCGACCATAGAGGCTAATTCCGCTGCGGCATTAATGCGCCACCAAAACCAGCGTAGAATCAAGACTAATCCCGGGCCTGTACCGATCGCAATCACCAATCGAAATACGGTAGCCACATCTTGGGCATAGAATGCGGCGATCGCCCCTAAAACCGTTACCATAATAGAAGACATACGACCGACTAAGACTAACTCCGACTGGGTAGATTCAGGACGAAAAAAGCGTAAATATAAATCATTGGTTAAATAGGATGCGCCCCAGTTAATGGAGGTTGAAACCGTACTCATAAACGCTGCCAGCAAGGAAGCCACCACTAATCCCAACATCGCTGGAGGTAAGAAATCTAGCATTAATTTCGGATAGCCCAACTCCCGATCTTCCAAATTGGGATAAACCACTAGAGCCACCAGAGCAACTAAAATCCAAGGCCAAGTCCGTACTACATAATGCAGAATATTGAAAAACCAGGCCGCTTTTTCCGCTTCTGCTTCATTTTTTGAGGCTAATAATCGTTGGATAAATTCGCCCCCCCCGTCACTACGACGAAACGCCCACCACTGAATCAACAAATATGCTCCAAATGTACTTAAGCTGAGACTGGCGGTTTCCGTATTCAGAGGAAGAAAGGCTAAGATATCCGTATCCGTTTGTTCTTGCACGAGGGGAATTAACTCGTAAATGCCGCCCACATGACTCACTGCGATCGCGGCAACGGCGATCGCCCCAAATAACCCGAGAAAAAACTGGAAAAAATCCGTCGCTACCACGCCCCAAAGCCCAGAAATTCCAGCATAGAATAGGACAAATAAACTCACGCCAACCACACTCCAGAGTTTAAGGTTCTCTCCCGGTTCTATGCCCAAACTTTGCCATAATTCCAGAGCATCAATCACTTTCACCATCGCCAACATTGCGTAACCAATGCCGATACAATTAATCGGAACCGCAAACAAAAAAGCCTTCACTGCTCGTAGAATGGCTGCCATCGATCCCCCATAGCGAATTTCCGTTAACTGGGCATCCGTAACCACTCCCGATCTGCGCCACATCCGCGCAAAGATATAAATCATCACCACATGAGCAATACCAAAGCTCCACCATTCCCAGTTTCCTGAAACCCCGCGACTGGCAACCACTCCAGCAATGTATAGGGGAGTATCAATAGAAAAGGTAGTCGCTGCCATACTGGTTCCGGAGAGCCACCAAGGGAGCGATCGCCCCGATACAAAAAATGCCTCTAGTCCCTCCGAGGCTTTTCCTGATAGATATAACCCTAATCCTAACGTTAAGAGCAAATACAACAGAACAATCAACCAATCAATGGCAGCCATACCCTTCCTATAACATCGGCGCTCTTATCTTACGGCTAATTCTGCGCGATCGCCCCTTGAGTTTTGGGAATAATTGCTAGGATCGCTTTTTATCGGCTCGTTTAGGGTATCTCTTGCAGCACTTTGTACTGTTATGAGGGACAGCAAGAAAAATCCCCCTAAATTCCTCTGGGCCAGGGGACTTCTACTGCCCACCTTTCCAAGGGATGTTGGGGAGATAAAAACGTACCACATAATATCGAAAACTGCTGTATGTCTTGAGGGG
This sequence comes from Roseofilum reptotaenium CS-1145, assembly GCF_028330985.1. Taxonomy (NCBI): domain Bacteria; kingdom Bacillati; phylum Cyanobacteriota; class Cyanophyceae; order Desertifilales; family Desertifilaceae; genus Roseofilum; species Roseofilum reptotaenium. The sequence continues at coordinate 13,424 of NZ_JAQMUE010000106.1, forward strand.
AGAGCTAGGAGGCAAATTACCTCCAACCCAGAGTGGAAAATATAAGTAACGATTATTGAACAACTAGGTTATGACGTTTGAAAATACCAATCGTTTGTTCTAATAATTCCTGGGAAGGAGGTTCAGTGTTTTTCAGTTGATAATCATAGCCGAGTTGTTGCCATTTGTATTCTCCCATTTTATGGAAGGGTAAAACTTCAACTTTTTCTACATTCTCAAAAGGGGCGACAAATTGAGCCAATCCATTGACATTATTCAAGGGATCTGTCAAGCCCGGGACTAATACAAATCTTATCCATGTTGGCTTCTGAATTTCGTTGAGATATCGAGCAAAAGCAAGCGTTGGCTCAATAGAAACATGGGTTACTTTTTGGTAAATTTTGGGGTCAAAAGATTTGATGTCTAACAAGACTAAATCCGTATAATCTAAAACCGGTTTAGCCATCTCTAAACTAATATATCCCGATGTATCCAACGCAGTATGAACTCCAATCTGGTGACATCTTTGAAAAATGTCTTTGACAAACTCAGGTTGCATCAAAGGCTCACCTCCAGTCAGCGTTACACCGCCACCAGAAAATTGAAAGTAAGACCGATATTTCTCAATTTCTACCATCAATTCATCAACAGATATTGCTTCTCCATCTTTAATACAACGAGAATCAGGATTGTGGCAGTATAAACACCGTAAGGGACAACCTTTTGTAAAAATCACAAATCGAATTCCAGGACCATCGACTGTCCCACAAGTCTCTATTGAATGAATAATGCCTGTCGATCCCATATAATTAGTGATGATAAAGTTGACCGCTTAAGCTTAATGCATACAATTATCCCCATCCTTATTATTAGCATAGGATGGGGATTGGCGATCGCAGCCTAAGTTTATAGTTGACTGTGGAATGTGCGGTTAATCACATCCAATTGTTGTTCGCGGCTCAGTTTAATGAAATTGACGGCATAACCGGATACTCGAATCGTCAACTGAGGATATTCTTCAGGATGATTCATTGCATCGACTAAGGTGTCTCGATTGAGAACATTAACATTGATATGATGCCCCGTGTCGTGGAAATAACCATCTAGCATTCCGACCAAATTATTGACTTTCCCATCGTCAGTTGTCCCTAAGGCTTGAGGCACAATTGAGAAGGTGTATGAAATCCCATCTTGAGCATGTTCATAGGGTAATTTGGCAATGGAGGCCATAGAAGCGATCGCTCCTTTAGTATCTTGTCCGTGCATCGGATTTGCTCCTGGAGCAAAGGGTTCTCCTGCCTTTCGTCCATCTGGTGTGCTACCGGTCTTTTTACCATAAACTACGTTAGAGGTAATGGTGAGAATGGATTGGGTCGGTGTTGCCTGACGATAGGTTTTATTTCTACGGATTTTATCCATGAAGGTCGTTAAAATACCAGAGGTAATCTGGTCAACCCGTTCGTCATTATTGCCAAATTTGGGATAATCTCCAGTCACTTCGTAGTCAATGGCTAACCCTTCTTCATTACGCAGAACTTTAACTTTTCCGTATTTAATGGCTGCCAAGGCATCTCCAACTACGGATAAACCCGCTATCCCACAAGCCATTGTCCGATAAACATCGCGATCGTGCAATGCCATTTCTAGGGTTTCGTAGCAGTATTTATCATGCATATAGTGAATGACATTGAGGCTGTTAACATACAGTTTGGCTAACCAGTCCATCAAAAGGTCAAACTTAGCGGTGACTTCTTCGTAGTCTAGATAATCACCAGTAATGGCAGCATAAGGGGGAGCAAATTGCTCACCTGTTTTTTCATCTTTACCTCCGTTAATGGCATACAGTAATGCTTTGGCGAGGTTAACTCTCGCGCCAAAAAACTGCATTTGTTTGCCAATTTTCATCGCCGAGACACAGCAAGCAATACCATAATCATCGCCAAACTCTGGACGCATCAAGTCATCATTTTCATACTGGATGGAACTGGTATCGATGGAAACCTTGGAACAATATCGTTTGAACGCGATCGGCAATTTTTCCGACCACAGAATCGTTAAATTTGGCTCAGGTGCCGGGCCTAAATTGTAGAGGGTATGCAAGAAACGGAAACTATTTTTAGTGACCAGGGGACGGCTATCGACTCCCATTCCTCCAATAACTTCTGTCACCCAAACTGGATCTGCGGCAAATAATTGGTTATATTCAGGAGTGCGTAAGAAGCGTACCATCCGCAGCTTCATCACAAATTGATCGATTAATTCTTGAACTTGAGCTTCAGAGATTTCTCCTGATTTCAAATCCCGTTCAATGTAAATATCCAGGAAATTGGAAACACGCCCCAAGGACATCGCTGCACCATTTTGCTCTTTAACGGCAGCCAAGTATCCGAAATAAGTCCATTGTATGGCTTGTTGAGTATTGGCGGCTGGATTTCCCAAATCAAAACCATAACTTGCCCCCATAATTTTCAATTTTTTAAGGGCTTTGATTTGTTCAGAGATCTCTTCTCGTAAACGAATCACGTCCTCGTCCATGACATCATATTCTAAGGAACATAACTGTTGCTGTTTATCTTCGATTAGAAAGTCAACGCCATAAAGGGCAATACGACGATAATCTCCAATGATACGTCCCCGTCCATAAGAATCAGGTAAACCGGTGATAATTCCTGAGTGGCGAGCCTTCCGCATTTGGCGGGTATAAGCATCGAAAACACCGTCATTATGGGTTTTACGATATTGAGTGAAAATGTCATGAGTTTGAGGATCTATGGTGTAACCATAGGCTTCCAAAGATTTCTCAACGACTCGAATTCCCCCAAAAGGCATGATGGCTCGTTTAAGGGGTTTATCGGTTTGCAGTCCAACAATTTTTTCTAGGTCTTTATTGATGTAGCCTGCACCATAGGCAATAATACCAGAAGGAATTTTGGTTTCTGCATCCAAAACGCCTTTTTCCCGCTCCTGTTTCATCAATTCTTTAACTTCAGTCCAGAGTTGGTCTGTTGACTGACTTATGTTTTCCAGAAAAGATTCATCTCCTTCATAGGGAGTGTAATTTTTTTGGATAAAATCTCTGACGTTAACTTCTTGTGCCCATGTGCCTCGTTTAAATCCTTGCCATGCTTGGTCTTTGGATGTTAGTTGACTTTGTAATTTGGATACCGTTTGTTGAATGTCAATGTTACTAACCATAGTTTTTTGAGTGCTTTTAGGACTGTCTTACACTCACCTCCTTCTTCTATTATTTATAGCACAAGGATTTTATTCCATCCCTAATAATCAATGGATTTTTATGATTGTTTAATGTTGTTGTTTTTGCATTGCAAAATGTTCATCCCTACTCTTTGATCCTGGAGCAGGAAGATGAACGAACAATCTGGATAGGGAGTTAGATGGAAAGGAATTGGGAGATCACTACCAGGGACATAAACAACAGACCAAAGATTGTTTCTAATTTAGCAACGTTGTAGATGGGGGTGGTGCAATACCAATTTTTTTGCCAAAGAATTAAAGTGATTTTGAGTAGGGCAATTGCAAAACTTAGGGCAGCGATCGCCGTGAGCCAGCCCAAAAACCAAAGTCCGGTAATGATAGTAGCAGCAATGAGATGATAGAGAACAGGTGGAATGAGCGATGAGGTTTTGGATTTACGCAGTTTGACGGTAAAAATAGCGCTGCTAAAAAATAGGGTGTTGAGTAGCCATAGACCGATGATAGAAGTTGTCCAGGTTCCCGTTGTAGCGATGTAAGCGAATGGAACAGCAAGACAAACTGCGGCGAAAGTGGTGAACTCATTGATATAGGTTTTTTGCTGACGATTTAAAACTGAAATAGTATCGATCGCCAAGGTAATGATCGCCCCTAGATAAATCCATAGCAATAGGGGCGTTTGTAGATATAAATAACTGCCAGCTATTAAGGCTATGCCCGCATAAATACTACTCCAAAGCAGAAATCGAGGTTTCCAACTGTGGCGCTGTTTGATTTGTAAGGTAAGGGGATGTTCAGCTTGGAATCCGGCAAAAGCACACACTAGAGCTAGGGTTGTGGAGAGAGTCCAGTGTTGGGACGCGGCAACTCCCGTCACAAATGAAATCACCAGCATGACATAGATACCATGATGGGGCGATAGAGTGGGGCGATACCAAAGGCGAGGTAAAGACGTTACTGACTCTGGAAGGAAATTGGATTGAGATGATGCCACAATGTTATAGCGCTTTGCGCTAGGGAATAGGGAATAGGCTTTTGGTACATAGCTTTGAAGATTCAACACTGTCCCTCATGACGGAAGTCAAGCGCTGTATAATCTCCTGATGTAAAACTTTTCTTAGGCTGATAAGGTTAGCAAAAAGGCCAAGTTCGTCTGAGCCTTGAGAGCGTGGGGAGCGTGAGCAGGCATGACGACGAATACTCCTGTTTCCAGTTCAATCTCCTTGCCCTCTAGGGTTAAAATTCCTTTTCCCTCCAACACGCTGATAGTGGCATTGCGAACAGCAGTGTGTTCCGAAATTTCTGTATTTGCTGCTAGACAAAATAGGGTGTATTTACAGCAATCGTCTTGGAGCACAACTTTGCTTAATATCCCTGCTTCGGGGTATTCAATGACATCAGGCAATTTTAGATGTGAGGAGGCAATATTGAGTAGAGTGGTTGTCATGGTTATTCCTCTAGGGGCGTTGAGCGCACAAAATGATGTATCCTAAATCATCTTGATATTCTTGAAAGACTTGCCGCATCTGCAAGATTCGCGATCGCAGTTGGGGATCGATCAACATATTCCAGGTAATTTTCATGGTGCCGAGCCAGCCTTCATCATTGACCATTTGTTTAGGATTGAGTAGACCCATAGCACCTGTATGATAAAACTGCACTTGTAATCCTGCACTTTCACAGGCTTGAACCCATTCAATTTTGGTGAGTGGGTTGGCATTGACGCGAATCGCGGAAGATAAGGCCTGATGAATTTCGGTGTTTTGATGGCATACAAGCAGTTCGTGGGATAGAAAGCGTCCACCAGGACGTAGGCGATTTCGCACTCCTCTCAGAATTTTGGCTTTAGCCGATGGAGATTGCATGGTCAAAATGGCTTCGGCTAGGACAAAATCAAATTCACCTGGAACCCGATCTAAGTTCAAAATATCACCTTCTATGACGTTCACTCGATCCTTAGCTCCAGCAGCAACAATGTTAGCTTGGGCTGTTGCTACACTATCAGTATTTCTTTCAATCCCAGTGACCTTAACTTGGTGCTTTTTGGCTAAGGCAATCGCGCTATACCCAAAACTAGCGGCTAACTCCAGTACGCTATCCCCTGGCTGAAAATTTGCCGTTGCAAATAACTTCTCCGTTGCAAATCGTCCACCAGGACGTAGAAGCTTTTTTCCTGCCTTGGCTAACACCTGATGTCCAGGAGCCTTTTTTAAGTTCAGTACTTTTTGCGACATAAATATGTTGTGGGGTAAATTTAATGAGATTATTTATCAATAAACTACAATACGATTGTAGTACAAAAGTTGAAAGTATCGGGTCTAGCTTTATATTGTTTTAATCAATCTCTGCTTCCCCCTGAGCAGACTTAGAGATGTTTGTCCTATTTTCCCTCTAATCCATACAGCGATTGCCTTTCGACTCTTCTTCGCTGGGATCAATTCTGGTTTCTAGCACTGATGCGTCCGTCTACCCGGTCTATGGATTAGCAATAGCCTTTGATTATCTATAAAATTTAATGAGAATTTTTTAATAGAGAGGTCGTCCAAGAAAAGGTAGAACCAAGTTTCCTCACATCAAATCCCAAAAATCACGCTACACATCAATCCCCGTGTCTGGAGCGTCCCCGTGTCAATCATCTGTAGCAAACATCTAAGGATTTGATATTACATTGCCCCGATCGCGTTTCAGCTCTGCGATCGCCCAAAACGCTGTACTATTAATTGATGCGACTGAGAAAGGATTTGAGGCGATCGCTCTTGGGTTGGGAAAATAGCTCTTGAGGATCGCCAGATTCTTCAATAATCCCTTGATGGAAGAACAGAACCTTATTAGAAACTTCCCGCGCAAACTGCATTTCATGAGTCACCACAACCATAGTCATGCCCTCTTGAGCCAATTGCTTCATGACGCTGAGAACTTCCCCAACCAACTCTGGATCGAGGGCACTGGTGGGTTCGTCAAACAGGAGAATACTAGGGTTCATGCATAAGCTACGGGCGATCGCCACCCGTTGTTTTTGTCCCCCTGAAAGTTGCTCTGGATAAAACTGAGCTTTATTGCCTAAACCCACCTTTTCTAAGTAATGGATGGCTCGTTCTCGACCTTCTGATTCCGAGTGTTTCAAAACCTTCATAGGAGCAAGCATCAAGTTTTGTAAAACTGTTAAATGGGGAAACAGATTAAAGTGCTGAAAGACCATGCCCACTCGACTTCGGAGTTGACGCAGCATCGCTTGACTGACTTGGGCATGGGACAGATCTATCCCCATCACCTCTAAGCGTCCTTTATTAATAGACTCTAGACGATTTAAGCACCGTAAAAAGGTTGTCTTGCCACATCCAGAAGGGCCAATTACCGAGACCACATCCCCTTCATATAAAGTGGTAGTTACCCCTTTTAGCACTTCAAGGTCGTCAAAACTTTTATGCAAGTCTTCACATGCCATTACGGGAGTTGCTGAATTGACCATCGTTTTTGAACCATCTTTAGGGGGATTGAGTTTAGAGTATCTAAACCTTCAACCTCTAAAGTGTATCCAGGATTACTTTTATTCACTAAGCAACCGTTGATACTAATCAACACTCTGATATGGTTTTATGGAGAAAAGAGGCCTGATAATGATGGGGAGTAAGGGGTTGAAGCCCAAAATTCAAGTTTTTCTGGCGATCGCCAGTTGTCTGCTCGTGGTCATCTTCACCAGTTTATCAACTTTCGCCCAATCCTCTGCACCAACCCTCCAGGTGGCGACAGAACCCACCTTTCCCCCCTTTGAAATGCAAGACCAAGCAACCGGAGAGTTAAGTGGATTTGATATTGATTTAATGACAGCCATTGGTGAAGCGGCTAAACTGAATATAGAATTCGTCAGCTTACCCTTTGATGGCATTATTCCCGCTCTCCAGTCGAAAACTATGGATGCGGCGATTAGTGGCATGACGATCACCGCAGAGCGAGCACAAACCGTATCCTTTTCTCGCCCTTATTTTAAAGCGGGTTTAGCCATAGCGGTGCAGGAGGACAATACCAGCATTAAAAATTTTTCTGATTTAGAAGGCAAACAAATAGCCGTTCAAATTGGTAGCACTGGGGCCCAGGAAGCCAGTACCATCGAAGGGGCAAATATCAGTTCTTTTGACTCAGCATCTTTAGCTCTACAAGAACTGATTAATGGCAAAGTGGATGCTGTGGTTAATGATGGGCCGGTGACTTTATACGCTATAAGACAAGCCGGCTTACAAGGCGTGAAAGTCGTCGGTGAATTAGTCACAGAAGAATATTATGGCATTGCTATGCCTAAAGATTCTCCCTACTTAAATGACATTAATAATGCTCTGGAGTTACTGATTCAGGATGGTCGTTATCGCGCTATTTATCAAACTTGGTTCGCGGGTGAACCCCCGGAATTACCCCTCGTTCCCCCTGCCTTAGAAACCCAAGAAGTAATTGTTTTTGATTGGGGAAAACTATTTGCTAATTTAATTCAAGGCTCGACGATTACTTTATTACTCACCGCTCTGGCTTTCGCTTTTGGGTTAATCGGAGGTACGCTAGTGGCGATTGCCCTAATTTCCCCCTACAAACCTTTGCGCCTACTCTGCCGCATTTATGTAGACTTCTTCCGGGGCACTCCCATGCTCGTCCAACTGTTTATGATCTACTTCGGTCTCCCCGGTTTATTCAAAGAATTAGGGTTAGAGTTTAGCTTCGATCGCTTTCCGGCAGCCGTCTTAGCCTTAAGCTTAAATAGTGCTGCCTACTTAGCCGAAATTATGCGCGGGGGCATTGAATCCATTGATAAAGGTCAATGGGAAGCCTCTCAATCCCTAGGCATGAGTCCCCTACAAACGATGCAAGACGTGATTTTTCCCCAAGCCTTACGTCGCATGTTACCCCCTCTAGGTAACGAATTTATTACCTTAGTCAAAGATACCAGTTTAGTCGCCGTGATTGGATTTGAGGAACTATTCCGCCAAGGTCAATTAATGGTAGCCATCACCTATCGATCCTTTGAAGTTTACTTAGCCGTAGCTTTAATGTATCTCGTGCTAACCACCCTATCTTCCTTTGGGTTTAAATGGCTAGAAGTGAGGATGAATCCCCTACAGCGCCAGAAACCCGCCCTTAAAACGTGAAGAGATAGGAAGAGGGATACAGCGCTTTGGATTGTGAAGGGGGAATGGGGGGATGCACTTGCGGTAAAATCGCAGAGATGGTGTAGGTTTCCTCGGTGCAGAAAAAAATAAACCCATGGCCCAGACCCTAAGCAAAGAAATTGTCTTGATTGGAGGAGGACACGCCCATGCGATCGCCCTTCGCCAATTTGCTCTCAATCCCCTTCCTGGGGTCCGTCTTACCTTGATCGCCGATACCCTGCACACTCCCTATTCTGGGATGCTACCCGGCCATATTGCTGGATTCTACAGCTTTGACCAAACCCATATCGATCTACATCATCTCTGTCAATTTGCTAGGGCCCAACTCTATCAAGATCATGCCATTGGTCTCGATCTCAAACGTAATCAAGTTCTCTGCGCTCACCGTCCCCCTGTCCACTTTGACCTGCTCTCCATTGATATTGGCAGTACCCCTAACCAAATTCAGGTTCCTGGAGCTAATAACTACGCCATTCCCGCTAAACCGGTTTCCCAGTTCCTCAACCATTGGCGAGAGACCATAGAAAGCTTTGCTCGTCATCCTACCCACCCTTTAAAGCTGGCCATTGTGGGTGGAGGTGCAGGGGGCGTTGAGTTAGCGCTAACAATGCAACAGGGACTATTTGTCTGCCGTCAAGCTACGGGAGGAATGCGGAATATTGATGCCTCTTTCGTTATGTATACGGCTTCGTTTCCCGAAATTCATCTGTTCCATCAGGGGCAAGAAATTATGTCCTCCCATAACCGAGTGGTGCGCAAACGCATCGCCCAGTTAATGGGTCGTCGGGATATTCAACTGCATTTGGGAGAACGAGTAACCCAAGTTTCCGAGCAGGGACTTCAGTGTCAGTCTGGATTTACCCTAGAGTGCGATCGCGTGTTTTGGGTGACTCAAGCTTCAGCTCCTCCCTGGTTAAAGGCTGCTGGTTTAGCAACGGATACCGATGGCTTTATTTTAGTTAAGGATTCTCTACAGTCCGTTTCCCATCCCCAAGTATTTGCTGCTGGGGATATTGCCACCATGGTGAACCATACGCGGCCCAAGGCAGGGGTGTTTGCGGTGCGTCAAGGTCAGCCCTTATATGAGAATTTGAAACAAGCTGTTTTAGGGAAAGCACCAAAACCCTATCGCCCGCAAAAGCAAATTTTAGGACTCATTGGTACAGGAGATGGAAAGGCGATAGCCTCTTGGGGTAAATGGGGATTGGGCCCTAACCCTTTACTGTGGCGCTGGAAGGACTGGATCGATCGCCGATTTATGGCTCAATTTGAGGACTTTGGGCAATCGCCGACTCATCCCTCCTTGGCCCCAATTCCCATTCCCCCAGAGCGCCTATCCTCAGTGCTGAAGCGGGTGATTACCGACAATCCTAAATTAGAGTCCTTAATCGAGATCGAAAACCCTGGGGACAATTTGGCCTTATCTTCCGTGACCTCTGGACTCCTGATTGAGGGTATGGATTTTCTCACAGACAGCCTGCGCGATCCGTATTTATTCGGCATGTTAGCAACTCACCATTGCTTAAATCCCATCTTGGCCAAGGGAGCAACTCCCCACAGTGTTTTAGGTTGGATAGAATTACCCAATAGTCTTCCTACGCAACAGGAAGAAACTCTCTATCAACTGCTCTCAGGTGTTCTGCAAGCCCTAACGATCAGTCAAACTCAGTTGGTTGGCTGTCGTGCGTCCCTGGGGCCGCGTTTATCCCTGGGATTTTCTACTCAAGGGTATGCCGATCCCGAACCGGTCTTGTATCCGCCCAAGTTACAACCCGGTCAAGTGTTAATTCTGACGAAACCCTTGGGTGTTGGCGCTCTGATGACAGCTCAAGAGCAGTATAAAAGTAAGGGACGATGGTTAGAAGGGGCGATCGCCTCAATGATTCAATCCAATTATCCAGCATCCCTAACCTTTCTGGAAACTGGCGCTACCGCTTGCACAGCAGTAGGCAATTTGGGTTTATTGTCACATCTGACGACTCTGATCAACAATACATCCGTGAGTATTAGCTTGAATTTGGATACTCTACCCGTTTTGGAAGGGACTTTAGAGACTTTGCGCCACGTGCGATCGAGTCCATTCCATCAGGACAATAGTTCCAGCACTTCGACGACGCTCAGTGAACCGATTTCCTATCTGCAAAATGTGTCTAGCTTTGATTCCCATCCTGTCTATCCCCTCTTATTCGATCCTCAATGGTCTGGGGGATTAGTGGCTGGGATTCCCCATCCTCAAGCAGAAGAATGCTTGAAACTCCTGCAAAATTTAGGCTATACCCACAGCGCTATCATCGGTGAAGTTCATCTCCCTGCGGGCGATCTGCCTCCGATCCAGTTAATCGTTAATGAGGAATAATTTAAGTTTAGAGTCGATCTACTGCCTCCTCCTTCTTGAGCTTAATCTGAAGATTCGGCATCTGATTTCCACAGAGGTTCGCGCAGATTATCTTCTAAATCTCGCAATTTTTCGTACAGTTCCCGTTGTTCTGGGGTTAATTGGGTGGGAAACTGAATCTCAATTTCCACCACTTGATCGCCTCGTCTTCCCCGGTTATCGGGATATCCCTTATTGGCTAACCGTAATTTTTGACCGCTTTTCACCCCAGGGGGTAAATTCATTTTCACTAACCCATCCAGGGTGAGGACTTCTACTTGTCCAACTAAAATGGCTTCTACAGGAGTAATGGGGAGTTTACAATAAATTTCATTCCCTGCAATTTGTAGGAAAGAATGGGGAGCTACGGTTATTTTTAGGTATAAATCACCGCCATTCATACCCAACTTCCGCAGGCGCATTTTTTCCCCACTCACCATACCGGGGGGCATATCAACTTCTAAAGAGCGACCATCTTCTAAACGGATACGCTCTTTTCCGCCTCGATAGGCTTTTTCCAGGGGTAAGGTTAAGAGGGCCTCGATATCCCGTTTCATGGGTCGGGATTCACTGGTGACGGTGTTGTAAACCTTTGAGCGGCCAGGGGTGTAGGCTTCGGCATTCCGTTCGACTGGACGCGATCGCTCTCCAGTTGGTTGTCCCTGATTCACTTCCCGACGACGGTTGAGCAAGCTATCGAGAAAACTATCGAACGTGGGAAATTGGCTAAAATACTCAATTTCTGCTGAAGAAAACTTGGAGCCACTATTGCGTTTACGGCTATTTTGCCGCGCTCTTAAAAAGAAGCTCAGTTGGTCATATTCCGTCCGTTTACCGGGATCGGAGAGGACTTCATAGGCTTCTAAAATATCCTTAAATTGCTCCTCAGCTTCCTTATCACCGGGGTTGAGATCGGGATGATATTGGCGAGCTAAACGACGATAAACTCGCTTAATCTCGTCAGTGGGGGTATCAGGACTAACTCCCAGAATCTCATAATAGTTCCGAAAGTTTTGCATGGTTTTATTCACTTAGGGTTCTTGGAGAATTAGGGAATAGGGAATGGGGAATAGGAAAAACCTACTGGACTGTTTCATCTAATTTGATGCATTAGATTTTGTTTGTAGTGAGGGATTTATCCCTCTCCAGCTAGGCTTTTAAGCACTCTTCGTGCTTACTACAAACAAAGCACTATTTTAGGTGAAACAGTCCACTACAGCCATTCACCGTCATCTCCCCAATCTTCATCATCATAGGAGTTATATTGATTATACCTTGGACGGCTTGGGGGTTCTGAAGGACGGCGAGAGTCCCGGATGGGCGGTCGATTGGGTTCTCTTGACCGGGGAGGCGGATAGTCCCGTGTTGGGGGATAATCTCGGCCTGGTGGTTGATAATCCGGTGGGGGTGGATAATCTCGTGCTGAAGAATAGTCTCGATCTCGTGGGGAGTTGCGTGGGGGTGGATAATCCCGTGCTGGAGGATAGTCTCGTCCAGGTGGGGAGTTGCGTGCTGGGGGATAATCCTGTGCAGGCGGATAATTCCTCACTGGGGGATAATTCCGCTCTGGGGGGGCATATTCCCGCCGGGTTTGATAGGTTGGACTATCATAATCGTAACTTTCGCGGCGATCGAATTCATCCTCATCATCCCCTAAGAATGTGCGCCGCAGGGTTCCTAAAAATCCATCGTCTTCCTCTTCGCTCATCCGCAAGCGCACTTCCCGATTGAGATCGTAGAGAATATCTTGTAAATCGGCGCCTGCTTGATCGATTCCTCGGTCATCGCCTCGGCGCAAATATTCCCGCAGTTCCTGGATAATCGGATCGAGATCGCGGCGGTATTGGTTGGCAAACTGCATTCCAAAATCTAGGGTGGCTTCCCGCAGTTGGCGCTCGGCTTGAGTAATCAAGGCTTCAGCGCGGTTGAGTTTTTCTACCCGTTCCCGGCGCTCCCGGTCAACCTGGGCATAGCGTTCGGCATCCTGGATCATTTGGTTGATTTCATCGGAGGAGAGGGTGGAGGCTCCTTGAATGGTAATGCCTTGTTCCCGGCCGGTAGTGCGGTCTAGGGCAGATACTTGGAGAATGCCGTTGGCATCGATGTCGAGGGAGACCTGAATTTGGGGGATGCCCCTAGGCGCTGGGGGAATGCCGGAAAGTCGGAACCGACCGAGGGATTTATTGTCCCTGGCCATTTCTCGCTCCCCTTGTAGGATATGGACTTCGACAAAGGTTTGGTTGTCTTGGGAGGTGGAGAAAATGTCCGATCGCCGCACGGGAATGGTCGTGTTGCGAGGAATGAGTTTTTTCATCACCCCACTGGCGGTTTCAATCCCGAGGGAGAGGGGGGTGACATCGAGCAACAGCACATCTTTGACAATGCCGGAGAGAATACCGGCTTGAACTGCTGCTCCAACTGCGACCACTTCATCCGGGTTAACGTTTTGGTTGGGTTCTTTGTCGATGAAACTGCGAACCAGTTGTTGAACGATGGGAATGCGGGTGGAACCGCCGACGAGAACGACTTCATCGATTTGGACGGGGCTAAGATTGGCATCGTAGAGGGCGCGTTTGATGGGCCGACGGAGACGGGAAAGGAGGTCGCCACAGAGGTCTTCAAATTGCGATCGCGTCAGCCGAGTTTCTAGATGCTTGGGCCCATCTTCGGTAGCGGTAATGAACGGTAAGTTAATCTCGGTGACTGTGACTCCAGAAAGTTCAATTTTCGCTTTTTCCGCTGCTTCCATCAGCCGTTGCAGCGCTTGGCGATCGCGCCGTAAATCGACCCCTTCCGTTTCTAGAAACTGTTCGGCCAACCAATCGACAATTTTTTGGTCAAAGTCATTCCCCCCTAACTGGGTATCGCCACTGGTCGCCCTCACTTCAAATACCCCATCGCCAACTTCTAGGATCGAAACATCAAAGGTTCCTCCCCCTAGGTCAAACACCAAAATCGTTTGCGCCGTTCCCCGCTCTAGCCCATAAGCGAGGGAAGCAGCCGTGGGTTCATTGAGAATTCGTTTAACTTCTAAGCCGGCAATTTTGCCTGCATCTTTGGTCGCTTGCCGTTGGGCATCATTAAAGTAAGCAGGAACGGTAATCACTGCACCGGTGACCGGTTCCCCTAAATAACGACTGGCATCCTCAGCCAATTTCCGTAAGATCATGGCTGAAATTTCTTCCGGGGCAAAGTCTTTTTTCAGCCGAGGACATTTCACCTTGATATTGTCCACTTCATCGCGCCGGATGGTGTAAGGGACTCGTTTGGAGTCGGTGTTGAGTTCTCCATATCTGCGTCCCATATACCGTTTGACGGCATAGAAGGTATTTTGCGGGTTCAGGACGGCTTGGCGACGGGCCATTTGGCCAACGACCAGTTCGCCATCTTTACTGAAGCCAACCACTGAAGGTGTAGTCCGCATCCCTTCTGCATTGGCGATCGCCATTGGTTTACCGCCTTCCATAATGGCAACCACTGAGTTTGTTGTCCCCAAGTCAATGCCGACTACTCTACCCATGGATTCTGTCTCTTCCTCGTCTATCTTTACGGAAATTATGGCTTTCTTCGATCAGTTTATTGTATCGCGCTTCTGGAAGTGCAAGTAGCAGGGAATAGGGAATAGGGAAAACCCCATCTCCACGTCCGTGTGTCCTCCCCTCTCCCTAGACAGATTTTCAACTATCGTGGAGATCGGAAACTGTTGTTTTGCTTGGCTCAATGGCAGAAGCTTCTTTAATTATTTCTTGGCATTGGTTGGCGAAGGCGATGGAAAGTTCATAGAGTTCTCTAGCTGACTATTCGCATTCTTTCAAAAGTTCAAGATCTTCCATGATTTGTGCTTCATTAATTAGAGGTTTCATTTTAGCGTCTCCAACGATTGACAATCGAATCGACAAAATACATCACCCAATTAAATGGGCAATAGTTACGCCAGTGCCACCATTTTTTTGATCCGCTAACTCAAAGCGCTCTACTTGCGGATGGTTCCTCAGAAATTCATGGACTCCTTCTCTTAATTTACCCGTGCCTTTGCCGTGAATAATCCAGACATTCGTACAATTGGCATTGTAGGCTTTGGTAATGCCTTGGTCGAGTTCCGCTTCGGCAGTCACGACGCGCAAGCCTC
>NZ_JAQMUE010000107.1 GCF_028330985.1 Roseofilum reptotaenium CS-1145
CCTATGTTTTTTGAAAGTGGCTATTGTGAAATAGCTTAAAGTCCTATAAATTCGTTAAAGTTGCATTGGGAGCTTCCGAGTTGATGATGGGATAAAAACCTTATGCTCAAAGGTTTTAATGGTTTTAGGAGATGTCTATTGTTCATTCTTTTTGCAAAAGCAGTATAGCATTCCTTTTCGTTTCATGTGCAGACCTCCAATAATTAAGCAACGTTTTAATTATAGCCGAGGCAACCCACGACCATTACAAAACGCTAAAATTAATAGGTACATTGTCAGACTGATCAGGAATTTACCTGACTGTCTTTTATGTCCATATTTTGTTTGTGAGGTACTTTATGAACTCTTATAAGGATCGAGACAACTATTTTGTCAATTTTGAAAATAATCCAACACACGAAAATTTTAAACACTTGATTCAACAAAATACTGGAGAGAAAAGTTACATTGACTTCAAGTGTGAATGGCTTGACTTTGCTACTGTAGCTAGGCATATTTTAGCTTTTGCTAACTCTGGTGGAGGATGTTTGGTGATAGGAGTAGAGGATACTCAACGTAGTCCAATAGGTTTATATAAATCGAAGGATGAAACAGAAATTCGGCAAGGCATTCAAAAATATTTGCCCAATAAATTTATAGGAAATTGGGCAAATTTGATCGAATTACATGACTTTAATTATAACGAAGGAGAAGATTCTGACTTTAATGGAAAGAAATTTCAGGTACTTATAGTTAGAGATGACTATAGATTGATTCCATTCTTGAGCGTGAAAGAGGCTAAGAATGATAAAAACAAAACTATTTTACAAGTAGATACTGTCTATATTCGACGTGGAACCAGTTCCTGTCCAGTTAATGATGAAGAACTACAAAAGTTAATCAACAGACGAATTGAAGCCGGTTACTCTTCAAAACACCTTCTTGACTTATCAGAACATCTAGAACAACTTAAAATATTGTATAAGGAAAAAGAAGACTGTATGAATATAACAAAAAGGAGGAGAAAAGATATACGTTCAAATTCTGGATTTAACGGTTTTTTTGATCGAGAATACTCTGATTTTGTTGATAAACTTATCAAACAAAAGAGATTGATAATAGAAAGATGCTTATCGCTATAGGTTAATGATTAGGGGTAGATCCGATCTACCCCTAATCCACAATTGATGGTTATGCTTTCGCAGTTAAGCGGGTTAAGACTTGAGTCGAGCGATCGACAAAAGATTTCATTCCACCTGCATCAAAGCCTTTTTGTGCCATCAGAGCTAAATCGTAAACTTGATTGCAAATCAGGTTAGCTAACTCCGCGGAAGGAGAAGATCCTTCACCGGAAATAATGCTGCCTTGACTTAATCGCAATAAGTCTTGAATTAAGGGATGAGCTGTATTGACTAACAGAATATGTTCTTCAGGAAACTTCGCGGTTTCTTGTTGGAACATGGCGTTCATTTCCTGCAAACGGCGCATGAATTCCGGCAATAACACCATTGCGGGTGGGTTTTGTTCATCATTATTGCCTTTCAAGGATTCAGTGCGAATCTGAAGTTTGGGTTTACTGAGCGCTTTCTCGAACAGTTCTTTGATTTGTTCGCTGGCAGTGGTATTGGTTTTGGGATCGACAATTTCTTTGTCTTTGTCCTGCTCCAACAGTTGCTCATCAATTTCAGCATCCACGCGGGAGAACTTGACATCAGAATGCTCGCGCTCTAGGAAGCTGATAAAGTGAGGATCGATGAAGGAATCCATATAGAGGACTTCTAAACCTTGGTTTTGGTGAAGTTGGATATAGGTTCCTTGGTTGACTTCATCGGTGCAGTAGAATACGCGATTTTCGTGCCGTTCTTTGTTGCGCTCTAGGTATTCTTTTAAGGTGGTATAGGTATGACCTTGAGCGTCTTTGTTGCTGGATTGAACTTCTTGCCAAGCGTCACCTTCTTCGGCTTGCACTTGGACTTCTGGGGAACTTTCAGTCGTTTCCCCTTCCCAGGTGGTACGGTAGATGACGATCTCTTCGACTTGGCCTTTAAATTTGTCGTCGTTGAGGCAGCCGAATTTAACGAATGTGCCTAAGTCTTTCCAGCTCTTGATGTAGTCTTCGCGGGAATCGCGGTACTGTTCTTTGAGGCGATCGCCGACTTTTTTGGCGACAAAGTCTGCTATTCTCCGAACGGTGCGATCCATCTGAAGGGCAGATCTTGACACATTTAGGGGAATATCGGGACTATCAATTACCCCTCGCATAGGAAGCAGGAACTTAGGAATAATTTCCTCGCAATGCTCGGAGACGAACACCTGATTGCAGAACAGCTTGATCTGTCCTTTGGTGACATCTACATCAGGCTTGAGTTTGGGGAAATAGAGAATCCCATTGAGCAAGAAGGGATAATCCGTTTTTAGATGAATCCAGAGTAGGGGTTCTTCTTGGAACGGATAGAGATAGCGATAAAACTCTAGATAGTCCTCATCCGTCAGATCTCGTGGAGATTTACGCCATAGAGCATCCCGTTTATTAATTTGCTCTTCGTCGAGCTTAATGGAAACCGGCATAAAATCACAGTAGGTTTTCACCAACTGCTTAATCCGAGTGGGTTCTAAGTATTCTTCCTCTTCGTCCATGAGGGTAAGAATAATCGTGGTTCCTCGGGTAGTACGTTCCGAATCTTCCAGTTTGAATGCTGGGGAACCGTCACAAGTCCAATGAACTGCTTGCGCTCCATTGCGATAGGACAGAGTATCGATTTCAACTTGTTTGGCCACCATGAAGGAGGAATAAAACCCTAGACCAAAGTGGCCAATAATGCCTTCTTCTGTGGTTCCTTTATATTTTTCTAGGAATTCTTCTGCGCTAGAAAAGGCAACTTGGTTAATATATTTTTTGACTTCATCAGCCGTCATGCCGATGCCGTTATCGCTAATAGAGAGGGTTTTCTTCTCTTTATCAACAGTAATTACGATTTCGGGTTCTCCGACTTCACCGGAAAAGTCATCGGTGTGAGAGACCATTTTGAGTTTGGCGATCGCATCTACTGCGTTAGAGACTAATTCCCGAAAGAAAATCTCATGGTCAGAATAGAGAGATTTTTTGATAATCGGGAAAATATTCTCAGTATGAATACTGATGGTTCCTTGTTCGAGTACAGTTGTCATTGTTGATAATAAAGGATAGCGAGAAGTTACATAAAATAGGGGATTACTGTACAATTTTGGAAGATTGAGGCGGGTTTGCCTAGACGACTGCACCGTACCCTAGATTCGGATCTCCCTACTTTGGACTAATTTTGATGGAGTTTCTGCGAAACCCCATCAAGTAAGGATCGTGGGATTACATTTTCCGCTTTTGCATTGACTTCAGTTTCAGCCAATGTTCAAGTCCCGTTAGATTGATTCATAGGTGCAGGAGCAAGACCTGACCTGTAGGCGGATTACATGGTAGAAAATTGTCGCTCAATCGCTTTATGGTCTTGCTTCCAAGCTTTATAAATCTCAGTAGACATCAGTCATCAAAATTAGACATTTTCGACATTCAGTTATGGAATTATCGCTTCTGAAAACATTTGTCGATGTCGTTAAGCAAGGCAGTTTTGCAGCAGTGGCACGAGAGCGCAACGTTGACCCTTCATCTGTGTCACGGGCGATCGCTCGTTTAGAAACAGAACTGAGTCTGCGCTTACTCCAGCGCACATTACTCCCTAGCTGGTTAATTGCAGATGATTTACGAGATCGCAAGCTGATTAATGTGTTTCCATATTATGCTGTAACAGCAACAAGCTTCAATACCGCCGCTTGGTTACTCTATCCTTCCCGGGCTTATATTCCGCTCAAAGTTCAAGTGTTCATTGATTTTCTCAAGCAATCTATTTCGGGTGAAGTGTAGTCTAACTTAACGTCTTCCCCCACCCTCCACTTCATTAAAGGACAGGGCTGAAACCCATTTTTCCCGGTCAGGTTCCCTGAACCAAAACTGAGGTTAGACTAGAGAGACGACACTACCAAAGCTCAACCTATGGATTTAGATGCCCAGATTCAAACTTTAATCGATCAAGCACCTCAAGATGGCCATACTCCTCAAATCATCGCGGCGATCGCTCCAGCCCTGAAACGGTTAGCCCAAGAACTGCAACACTCTCAGTATTATATTTTGCAATCGGTCAGTGGGGAGTGGGTGTTTACCACCCTACGCAATAATGAGCAACCGAAATTAACGAAAAAGGTGATTTACGCCTTCCCCACCCTCAAAGATGCGGCTCAATCTCCTTCAGCTAAAGAAGATCCTAACTTGATGGCTGTAGAGATCGCCATTACTTCCCTTCTCTTTCAAATGGTGACGTTGCCGATTGATAGTTTAGTTTTCTTTGAAACTCCAGGAAATTTGCAAGCGGGGGTAGAAGTGTTCGCTGAAGATGTGAAAAATTTAATTCAATCTTATTTGGCTCAACTCTCTTCCGGTGCGGCTCCTCCCATCTCAAATATTCCTCCCAATATAGCTTGATAAAAAGCTGGGTGGATCTTGTCAAATTCTAAATCTAGACTAGAATCAAGCCAATGGGATAACACGATTATGGGCTATTGAAGGAAAGGGTGGAACCCGGTTTTCCCTATTCCCTATTCCCTATTCCCTATGTTCTGACTTGTACAAGAAGTCTAATATAAACGACGTAGTACATAGTCAGTAAGATTGATCAGCGTTTCGTAAGATTCTGTTTTCGGCAGATCTGCTAAAGATTCACGAGCCAAACGAGCATGTTTAGCCGCCAGCTCACGGGAGAGCGGTAATCCTTGAGATTTATCAATCCAACTTAGAGCTTGTTCTAAATCTCCGGGTTCCTTAAATTCGCGCTCAATCAAGGTCTCTAAACCTGGGTGTTCTTCCAAGGCATATAATACGGGAGCTGTGAGATTGCCGTTTTTCAAATCTGAAGCTGCGGGTTTGCCCAGTGCTTCATCAGAACCGGTAAAATCGAGAATATCATCTACAATTTGAAAGGCTAACCCTAAATTACGCCCATATACATATAAGTTTTGGGCCATCTGTTCGGAGACACTGCTCAAAACACCGGCTGCTTTTGCACTATTGGCAATCAGCGATGCAGTTTTGTAATAACTTTTTTCTAAATACTCTTCCAGGGATAAACTCGTATCAAATCGTCTCAGTCCTTGTTGAATTTCTCCTTCAGCCAAATCCATAATGACTTCTGATAGCAGCTTGACGACCGCAAGATTATCTAAGTTGGCTAAATACCAGGAAGATTGGGCAAATAGGAAATCCCCAGCTAAGACAGCGATACGATTGCCAAAACTACTGTGAACTGTGGGTAGACCCCGACGTAGATCCGATTCGTCCACCACATCATCATGGACGAGGCTAGCAGTATGGATCATTTCGGTGATTTCCGCTAAACGCCGATGGCGATCGCTAATTTCTGGGTTGGCAGTGGTTGCCCTAGAGATTAAGAGGACAATGGCGGGTCTTAAGCGCTTCCCTCCTGCTCCAAAGAGATACTCAGCGGCTGCAAACAGGATGGGATGACGCGCACTAACCAACTGTTTCAAGTTTTCCGTTAGCAGATCAACGTCTGCTTCAACTGGATGGAATAAGGAGGTCGTTGAGGTCATGAATTAAGCTGACTCTGCCGTTAGTTACGAAACTTTACATATTTATTCTAATACCATGTTGCCGTTTGTCAGGGAATTAGAATCGAGAGAGTCTCACCGAGTACCAATGGTGTGGTTCAAGAGTCCACAACGAAGTTTATTGAGCCAATAAGGGGGCAGATCTCCGATTTTCGGATTTTTTTTCCAAATTGGGCAATATTCCCTCAGCAAGTTGAAAGTTTTGTGTTAGATTAAATAATAAGGATTTCAAATCACTCAGTAACCCAACTGGAAAACTGCAAAGTCGTACAAGTTAGGACTGATAGACGTTAACCTCAATATAAGTCTTGTTGGTGGAAGGATGCTGCTGTAGTAAACCGTTCTCGGTTTTACTATGCACTCTTTTAGAGTTGGGTCTCTTTCCGAGTCTGTTATATTGAGGGGCTATCAGCACCTGCATCGTCGTTTGTATATTTTTTAGGGATGTCAGGACAGTTGTCCTTCTAGATATACCCCCTATATTTAAGAGGATAAAAAGTCCTTGGCAGAGCAGTTTAAAGCGATCAAGTGGACTGGTTTAAGTCTATCTCCAGAGTCAGACTGGCCGCTGGCTTAACTGGAGGTTACCTCAGCTTTGAAATCCTTGTGCTTGTTCCTTACTCCGCTACTTAACTGATGCCCTATGTACACTGGTTTGCCCCTCATGATTGTTGCCTTAGCTTCTATGTATCTGATGGTTGTGTATTTGCTGTTGACATTTGCCCAACGCAATGCCAAATTATCGAGATCTCGTAGCAGCGCCCGTTAAATTTAAATAAGTTCCATATCCTCACTCACTACCCATAAAGTTTCAAGACCTGATTTAGGGGAAAAGATGAAATCTATTGGTGGGTTGGTGAGGAGTTAATGGTAAGGGTGGATGAACCCAATCTTTTGATTTGATCTGTGGATACGGGTACACCCACCCTTACTCATTAATCATAGGGAATAGGGGAAGTGTTGAATTCACCTTCTCAGACGTAATTATTATTTTCAGTAGGAATTAGTTTTCAGACAGGGATCGTTATCCTTTATTCTTGATCATCATGATTTGGATGATTTGATTAACGAGAGTATCGGGTAATTCTAGAGCGCGGCATAAACTACCGAGAAGGTCTTCTTCTTCGTCGCTGACTTGGCCATCGGCGAGGACTAGATCAGTGGCGATCGCAAAAGTCGTATCATACAAATCATGGGGTAGGGTGGCGATCGCTGCATCAAACAGAACGTTTCCACCATCGCGCCGCAGCGTTCCACAAAGACTGTCAAACATGCGCCGCATTACATCATCAGAATAGCTGCGGAAGAGCCTCATACGGCTCAGAGTTGTATTGAGCAGACGAACTTCATCATCAGCTAAGTAACCATCTGCGGCAACTACTAATAGCATAATGGCAGCAAAGGCTTCCGCAGGGCCAAGGGTAAGTTGGCTATTTTTTACCGTGTCCTTGCGAAATGCATCAAATAATCCCATAGTAGTGGCTCCAAATCACTGAAATGGCGTTGACTATTTTTTGTGGCCAATTGATTTCTAGGCATTGAGTCGCTTACTAAAATAGCATGGTTTTACGCTATAAGTTTTATAGTGCTGGGTGCTGGTAATCGATCATGGGTAATGGGAAATAGGTAATGGGTAATCGATTAAGTATTTCAGTTGTGGAGTTGGGTAAGATGAGGCAAAGGTTTCTCCAGTTCCTGGTTGCGGGTTTGATGATGGTTTATTTGTGGTTCTCAGGAAATGCGATCGCCTCTGCGTCACCTTCAGTCGATCAGCTTCAACAACAACAGGAACAACTCGAACAGGATCAAAAACTGATTTCCAAGGAACAAGGGCGCTTGAAACACCTAGAGAAAGCTGCTCAAGAACACCTGAAAGGTCTTGAAGGCACTTTAAAGCTGACGAAAAGTCAACTCAAGGGGATTGAAGATCAAATTGAAGGCACGACCCAAAATCTCGATCGCCTCAAGGGAGAAATACACACCCAGAAACTAGAGTATCAAGACTTAGCTGAAGGCGCGATCGCCCGCTTCCAATTTCTGCAACGACAACCGCGTCATTCCGGGTTATCCATATTGCTTCAGAGTGAAACCCTCACCGACTTTCTCAGTCGTCGTCATCGCTTAACACAACTGGCACTGGCGGATCGCCAACTGCTGCTCACCGTTAAAACAGCTTTGGATGAGACCCAACAACAGACTCTAGATGTTGAACAAACCTATAATCAACTGTTACTGATGCGCCAACAATTGGTCAATCAAAAAAGTGATTATCAAACCCAAAGCCAAGTTCAAGTCCAATTAATTGAACGGTTGAATAGCGATCAACAAGCTCTAGAAGCCGCCCATCTTCAATTACAAAAAGACTCTCAAAACTTAGAAACCTTAATTCGCGAGCGCCTGGAAACTTCATCCTTGTCCTTACGGAAAGTGCTTAAGCTCAAACCCGGGAAAATGCTTACCCCCAGTTATGGGGAATTTTCCAGTAATTTTGGCTGGCGCACTCACCCCATTTTCGGCTACCAACGGTTTCATGCAGGGATGGATTTTGCGGCTGACTATGGCGCTCCTATCTATGCGGCTCAAAATGGGATTGTTCTATACGCTGGATGGTATGGGGGTTATGGGAATACGGTGATTCTCGATCATGGGAATGGCATTACGAGTCTCTATGCCCATGCCAGTCAAGTCTATGTGCGGGAAGGACAAAGTGTTACCCAAGGAGATGTAATTGCCGCGACTGGATCGACTGGACTGTCTACTGGGCCCCATTTGCACTTTGAAGTAAGGGAAAATGGCACTCCCGTCGATCCGATGAATTATCTGACTTAAACTCGATCTTAATCCCACCAAAAGCTGATGCGATCGCTCGTTTTCAAACATTGAACGAGCTTCTCCCGCTCCATAAATCCTTGGTCAATGATGTCGGGGCAGAATTCATACATTTCATCGGCCCAATACTCGACATCTTCTAGGGGGGAAAGGAAGCGAAGGCCTAACGAATCGTAACGAATATAGGTAATAACAAACGGCTGTTTGGCTTCTAATTCTTGCAACCATTGCAACACATAACCTGTACCAACCCCATAGTTACAGCCATTTGTGCCCATAGCGGCGATCGCCTCATATTTATCAGTAGTGGGAAAGATTGTCAAACGTTCGGGTAAGTCATCAAAGAGGGTGCGACTCGAAGCAAAAACATAGCATCCCTTGGCCCTGAACTGATTTTGCACCGTTTCTACATCTAAATCCTTGCGTTTATTGGTTCTAACATTGATGTAAAATCCGCCCTCAAGATCGCTAAATTCAATCGGTTTATCGCCGCAGATGTCTGCTAATTCTTGCACCGCTTCAGCATAGGTAGGATTGCGCCCGCGCTCCGAAAAATCAGGATAGTCATACTCCACATCAGCGCGAGGATTGTCTTCTTCTTCCAATTCTTGAGCGCGATCGCCTACCTGTTCCCGCAATAGGTTTAAGATATCAGAGCGACCACAAAACTTGGCTAGGCTCAATGTTGTTCGACCCTCTCGGTCTCGTTGCTCAATATCCACCCCCGCAGCCAGTAATGCACGAATTGCATCGATACTGCCTCGATAAACCGCTCTGGTTAAAGCTGTTCCTCCCTTATAACCCAAATTAGGGTCAGCTCCTGCTGCTAACAAAGCCTCAATCACCTCAAGATTTTCTTCCTCTGAATTGTAGTAAGTCAAGGCATGAATTAGAGCAGTGCTGTCGCCATTCCTAGCATTCACATCCATCCCTTTACTTAACAAGAGCTGCACTAACGCTAAAGAACCCATACCCGCAGCTCGCATCAATAAAGTGTCCCCCTCTTGACTCTGAACCAGAAAATCAGCTCCTTGATGAATCAAGAACAGGGCGATTTCTTCCTGTTTTTCCCAAACAGCAATGTTTAAAGCACTGACACCTTTGGCTTGCACATTTATATCAGCCCCTTCAGCCAATAATCGTTGCACAATGTCCAGATGTCCCTTCTCACAGGCAATCATCAGGGCAGTTACGTTCAAGCCATCCTGTTGATTCAAGTCGGGTTTAGCTGCCAATAAAGCCTCTATAACATTGAGGTGACTGGCTTCCACTGCTAACATGAGGGCTGTTCTCCCGGCTTGGTAACCATGCTGTTTTAAGAAATCAGTATGATAAGAACCAGAAAAGTAGAAGGGTACCTCTCCACCAGCCAGGTCATCGAGATTGGGGTTAGCACCAGCCGAGAGGAGTAGGTTTACCATGTCTACATGGCCTTCCCTTGCGGCTAACATCAGTGGCGTTTTATTTCTCGTATCGCGCCTTGGATCGCGAGTATTCACATCTGCTCCTTGCTCAATAGCCGATCTCGCCGCATCCACTGCCCCCGCAACGGCTGCTTTGAGCAGAATTTCATCGAGGGAGGGGAAGATTTGAGTATCTATAATGCCAAAGGAGCGCAGCACCTCGAAAACTTGGGTATCTTGGTTAAAAGTTGCCCAATCAAAGGCACTCAAACCTTCACCATCCTTTTGATGGAGATGAGCGCCAGCTTCTACAAGAATGGCAACCGTTTGAGCGCACCCACATCGAGCCGCCAAAGTCAAGGGAAATGTATCCCTAATATGAATGGGTTCGACGTTAGGAGATGGAGAAGGTTGAGCTTTGATGGCTTCGAGTTCTTCTAGGGCTTGATTGGCTTCAGATTCAGGGTAAATCGTAATCCCCGAAATCTCTTGATTGACATCGACACCAGCAGCCAGAAGTGCTTTTAAGACTTCATTAGCTTTTGGGTAATTACCTGCGGCTACAGTTAAGGCGATCGCTCTTGTGTTAAAGTCATCGGTTACATTCGGATCGGCTCCCTCATGAAGTAATTGCATAGCAATTTCCCAATGCTTACCTTTAAGCGCACAAAGGAGAGGCGCTTCAGCATCAAGATCGGCACCCGACTCAATTAACAGAAATACCATGTCTTGATCACCCCTGCCAGCAGCTACAGAAAGAGGCGTTCCACCACCAATGGTCTGCACATTCACATCTGCTCCTTTCTCGACTAGGGTGCGGACGACCTCAATCCCATAGGGAAGGGCTGCCACCAATTCAGTTTTGAGTCGATTTTCCCAAGCTCCAGCCTTGACTAATTCGTAGCGAATTTCTCTCTCGTATTCACACATCCGTAGTATATGTTGGTTGCCATCTGTCACATTGGGATTAGCTCCAGCATTGAGCAATTCCTTGACCAGAGAAAGGTTTTTACTTTTAACCGCTTGAATCAGTTGGCGGTCAAGATCGGACATCATACAGCACACCGATAAAGTTCCCTTCTCCTAGTATAGATAGCGCTTCACCTTTCGTGTTAGGTAATACATACAGAGGTTTGCGATGTAATGAAATACAGTAAGAAAAACCCCCCTGAATCCCCCGAAGAGCGGGGGACTTTTACTGCCTCCTTTCTAAGGGGGATTGGGGGGATAGAAATGTACCACATAAAGTGCGAACACGGCTGTCTTACTTAGCGATCGACTGACCCCATAATGATATCGATACTACCGAGAATCGCCATAATATCGGCCACTTTCATGCCGCGCAACAAATGGGGCAGAATTTGCAAATTATTAAAATCAGCCGCCCGAATCTTAAAGCGCCAAGGAAACATATCATCACATCCTTGAATAAATACGCCTAATTCTCCTTTTCCAGACTCTAGGCGAACATAATGTTCTCCAGAGGGAATTTTGAACGTTGGCGCTACTTTTTTACCCAAAAATTGATAATCAAAGCCACTCCACTCTGATTTTGGCCCGGCTGCCATGCGTTTGGCTTCGAGGTTCTCGTAGGGGCCACCGGGTAGTCCTTTTAAGGCTTGGCGAAGGATCTTAATCGATTCTCGCATTTCCCGAATCCGCACCAGATAACGGGCAAAGCAGTCACCAGCCGTTTCCCATTGGACTTCCCAATCGAAGTCATCGTAGCATTCATAGTGGTCTACTTTGCGTAAATCCCACTTCACCCCCGAACCCCGTAACATGGGGCCAGAGAGTCCCCAATTGATGGCTTCTTCCCGGGAAATGGTACCAATTCCTTCAATCCGACGGCGGAAAATGGGGTTATTGGTAATCAGCTTTTCATATTCATCCACTTTGGGGTCAAAGTAGTCGCAAAAGTCGATACATTTATCGACCCAACCGTAGGGTAAGTCGGCCGCTACACCGCCCATGCGAAAATAGTTATTGTTAATGAGGCGTTGGCCTGTGGCTGCTTCCCAGAGGTCATAAATAAGTTCTCGCTCTCGAAAGATGTAGAAAAAGGGCGTTTGAGCGCCAACATCAGCCAGGAAAGGGCCAAGCCACAGAAGGTGGTTGGCAATACGGTTGAGTTCGAGCATAATGACCCGAATATAGCTGGCGCGTTTGGGGACTTCTATCCCTGCCAATTGTTCGGGAGCGTTGACTGTAATGGCTTCATTAAACATCCCTGCTGCATAATCCCAACGGCTAACATAGGGGACAAACATGATGTTGGTGCGGTTTTCGGCGATTTTTTCCATACCTCGATGGAGATAACCGATGACTGGTTCGCAGTCAATCACGTCTTCTCCGTCGAGGGTGACGATTAACCGCAAAACTCCGTGCATGGAGGGATGATGCGGCCCCATGTTGATAACCATTGGGTCGGTTTTGGTCTCAATCCTGGTCATAGGCCTTGGTCTTAGAGGTATGGTTTGGTTACATCTTTTTAATTCTATGATGAAGTCGCGAAAGAAGAAGATTACGGTTTATTTGACAGCCGAGAATGAGGAGTTTCTGGATGAGTATCGCCAAAGTCAGGGCAAGATCCAGTATAGTCGGGCTGTCAATGAGATTTTGGGAGAGTTTTTTGAGCAGCAGGATGAAGATGAGGTAGAAGAGCGGTTGGGTGAGGTGGAGGAGCGCTTAGGTGAGTTGGAGGAGGAATTTTCGGAACTAAGGCACTCTCCAGATTACAGGGGGCAGATCGAGCAGTTGCGATCGCAAATCACTCAATTAACCGAGCGATGCGATCTCCTCATCGCCATCAATGACCAGCAAAAACAGGCTCTCTCCCAAGCTCAACATCGGGAGCGCCAATTCTGCCAACAGTTATCCCAAACCATTCAAACCGTTCAAACCCAGGGGACACCCTCCTCAGATTCCCCAAATCATTCCCAAAATACGACTGAACCAGACCATGAAGCGTTTGATATTTTAGATGCGGAACTGGTCGATAACTCGGCAGAAGATCTCTTATTCAAATTATCCCAAGAGTTAGGCTTAATTTGAATAACTGAGAGTGTAAAGAGTTTCTAGATTTTTTTGCTTTTCTCCTGATTTAAAAGTATAATTCAAGAGTTGGTTTGCGTTCAGGAGACTCAATCAGGCTGAGTCGCTCAAAAAAAAACTCAAATTTAAGCCTTTGGGGATTAATTTAGGGTTAAGTGCAACTCCTTTGCTATATTATGTCATCAAAATTTATTAATGCTCAAGAGAAAATTGCTATCCTTGAGTCCCAAAACCAAGATCTACAAGCAGCCTTAGCCAGAGTAAACCAACATTGGCAAGACACGGTTAAGGAACTGCAAACGGTTAAAGCGGACTTAGAGCGTTTACCCAGCTATCACTCTGAAGCAGAAAATTTTTTATCCTTAGCAATTAACCATATTCCCGAAGCCATCTTCTGGAAAGATTGTTCGTCTGTATTTGTCGGATGTAACCAATATTTCGCTGAATTTGTTGGCTTAAATTCCCCCTCAGAGATAATAGGAAAAACGGATTATGATTTATCTTGTAAACCAGAAGAAATAGAAAAATATCGGGCCGATGATCGCCGAATTATGGACTCCGATACCCCAGAATTAAAAATTATCGAATCGATGCAACACCAGGATGGCAGCCATCATTGGGTAGAAACGAATAAAATTCCTTTGCACGATCAATCGGGAGAAGTCGTTGGTATTTTAGGTACGTTTATTGATGTCACAGATCGTGTAATTGCCGAGCAACAATTACAAAAGCTGAATCAAGAGCTAGAAGAACAAGTCAGCGATCGCACGCAAAAATTACAGGCGACTCAAGCCCGATTACAACGGTTAATTGATAATCTCCCTGGATTAATTTTCCAATTTCGGATCGAAGCGGATGGTACTCGTTCCTTCCCCTATGTTTCCGAAGGCAGTCGAGATCTTTATGAACTCGATCCGGAAAGCTTTATTACCTGTTTTGATTCCGTTCATCCTACAGATATGCCCTCCCTACAGCAAGCCATAGAAGAATCACGAACCTCCCTAAGAAAATTTCAACATGAACATCGGATTATTACTGACGAATCTATCCTGAAGTGGGTACAAGTTATTGCTCGACCAGAAAGACAAACTGACGGTGCGGTGGTCTGGGATGGGATGAGTATTGAAATTAGCGATCGCAAACGACAAGAACAGGCCTTGCACTCTATTGTAGAAGGAACTGCCTCACAAACGGGAGAAGCTTTTTTCAAATCCTGCGTTAAATGTATTGCTATATCTCTAGACGTTGCTTATGCGTTTATTGTTGAAGTGACCTCCCAAGAAGGTGAACCCTTAGCCAACGTACTAGCCGGTTGGGAAGGCTCAGAATTCAGTCGAAAAATCCAGTATAATCTCATCGATACTCCTTGTAATACAATAGTCGAAAATAAGACATTTTGTTGTTATGCACAGGGTCTCCAGTTCCAATTTCCTAACGATCAATACTTGGTTAGTATTGGAGCAGAAAGCTATGTTGGAATACCTATTTTAAATGCCCAAGAAGAATTGTTGGGATTTATTGCAGTTTTGGATACTCAACCTATGGAAAAAGATCTAGACCTGCAATCTTCCATTTTAGAGATTTTTGCAGCACGAGCGGGAGCAGAAATAGAACGAATTCGAGCTGAAAGAGCGCTACGTCAGAAAGAGACTTTATTACAAATGACCCTAGAAGCCGGAAAAATGGGCTGTTGGAGTTGGAATCGGTACACAAATGATGTGATGTGGTCTGATGGTGTAGAAGGAATTTTGGGGTTGCCTTCAGGATCATTTCATGGCAGATTTGAAAATTATGTTGCCTTGATTCACCCACAGGATCGCGATCGAGTTTTGCATGTCATTGAACAAACGTTAGAGAAAGAGGAAGAATTTAGTATTGAACACCGTATTGTTGTCTCAGAGCGTAAAATCCAATGGTTGCGTTTAATGGGAGAGATTTGGCGAAACGATCGCGGGGAGACCATCGGATTACTCGGATCGGTACTCAATGATACACGTCGAAAAATGTCGGAGATTGCTCTGACTCAATCAGCGCAACGGATTGAAAAACAGGCCCAGCGATCGGAATTACTCAATCAAATTGCCCATCAAATTCGCACCTCCCTAGATCTCGATCGGATTCTACATACAACTGTATATGAAATTCAACGGTTTTTAGAAGTAGACCGGACTCATTTTGCATCCTATGTGGAACAAGAGGATGGAGCCTATTGGGAGGTTATTGCTGAAGTGACGATTGAAGGCTTACCTAATTTTGTAGGGAAACATCCTGCGGCTAATTTTGGCCCCCTGTCACACCTGTTATTAAGTCAAGAAATCATTAAGATTGATGATGTTTCTACGGTTGAAGATCGGGCCGTCCGAGAGCGGTTAATGGCTTTAGGAAATCAGTCTATGCTGGTGCTACCTATTGCTACAGAATTTGATCATTTTGGGATTATTACCTGTATTCAGAGTCAACAGGTGCGTTCTTGGCAAGATGATGAAGTTGATTTTCTCAAAGCTGTGGTTGCTCAAGTGGCGATTGCCCTTCAGCAAGCCGATCTACTTGCCCAAAGTCAAGCCCGCGCTCAAGAACTCGAAAGACTTTTAGAGCAACTGAAATTGACGCAAGCTCAGTTAATCCAAAGTGAAAAAATGTCTAGTTTAGGACAAATGGTGGCAGGAGTTGCCCACGAAATCAATAATCCGGTGAATTTTATTCATGGTAATATCACCCACGCACAAGGCTATAGCCAGAATTTAATGGATTTGGTGAGTGTCTATCAACGTTACTATCCCCAGCCCCATCCAGAGGTTGCCGCAGAAATAGAAGCGATTGATTTGGATTTTATTCAAGAAGATTGTCAGAAAATTTTCCATTCTATGGAAGTCGGAACTAATCGCATTCAGGAAATTGTCCAGTCTTTACGCACGTTTTCCCGTTTGGATGAATCGGAACTGAAAGCAGTTGATTTGCATGAAGGTATTGATAGCACCCTCAGTATCTTAAACCCTCGTTTACGGGCGATCAGTTGGCGGCCAGAAATTGAGGTGATTAAGGATTATGGTCAATTGCCTTTGGTCGAATGTTATGCCAGACAACTCAATCAGGTATTTATGAATATTTTGACCAATGCGATTGATGCGTTAGAAGAGAAATCACGCGCTCTGACATCAGAAGATCCGCCTGGGATGACGATTGCGATTGAAACTAGAGTGGCTGGTGAAAATGTTATGATTCGGATTACGGATAACGGATTGGGCATGAATGCGGAAACTCAAGCCAGGCTTTTTGACCCTTTTTATACGACAAAACCCGTGGGTCAAGGCACAGGTTTAGGACTATCAATTAGCTACCAAATTATTACAGAAAAACATCGGGGGTTTCTCTCTTGTGTCTCGTCTCCTGGGGAAACGGCGTTTATAGTTGAAATCCCGATTCGCTATTCTTTCTGATACCGAATCGGGAATCAGAAAAATCCAGTTTTCTCCTTTCCTAGAGCTGTCCATAACTAAAATCATCCCATTTGCTTAACCTCATAATTTGTTATATTGAGGGTATTATTTGAACTCTTATTGCCGAATGACAAGTCTTGATTCAAAAAATTATGCAGAAGTGACATTGGTCTATAGTGGTGGCCGGACAATGGTCTATCGCGGAATAAGAGTGAGCGATCGCCAACCCGTTATCGTCAAAGTCCTGCGTAATCAGCACCCCACCTTCAATGAATTGGTAAAATTTCGCAACCAGTATGCGATCGCCTCTAATCTGGAATATCCTGGAATTGTTCAACCCCTTGCCCTAGAACGTTGCGATCTCGGCTATGCCCTAGTGATGCCAGATGAGGGAGCAATTAGTCTTGGAGAGTATTGGCAGCAATCGCATCACAGTTTATCCGAGTTTCTGATCCTTGCCATTCAGTTAGCCGATACGCTGCATTATTTGAACAAACAGCGAATTATCCACAAAGACATTAAACCGAGCAATATCCTGATTCATCCCCAAACTCACCACGTTCAACTGATTGACTTCAGTATTGCCAGTTTGCTGCCCAAAGAGCAACAGCAATTGATGAATCCCCATGTCCTTGAAGGAACTCTAGCTTATATTTCTCCAGAACAAACCGGACGTATGAACCGGGGAATTGACTATCGGAGTGATTTTTATTCTCTGGGGGTGACCTTTTTTGAATTACTCACAGGAGAATTACCCTTCACAAGTGACGATCCCATGGAATTAGTGCATTGTCACCTGGCAAAAATGCCTGCGGAATTAGGGAGTCGGGAAACTATTCCTCAAGTGCTGTCGGATATTGTCTTGAAGTTGATGGCCAAGAATGCAGAAGACCGCTATCAAAGTGCCTTGGGATTAAAGTATGATTTAGAACAGTGTTTGCAGGAGTGGCAGGCTACTGGAGAGATAGCCAGATTTGCGATCGGACAACGGGATGTGTGCGATCGCTTCCTGATTCCTGAAAAGCTCTACGGGCGAGAGCAAGAAGTACAAATTCTTTTAGAGTCCTTTGAGCGAGTCAGCTTTGGAGAAACAGAAATGATGCTCGTTGCTGGGTTTTCTGGGATTGGGAAAACCGCAGTCATTAACGAAATCCATAAACCCATCGTCCGACAGCGGGGCTATTTTATTCAAGGAAAGTTTGACCAATTTAATCGTAATATTCCCTTCTCTGCTTTGGTGCAAGCATTCCAAGAGTTGATCGAACAATTGTTAGGGTATTCCGATGCAGAATTAGCCATCTGGAAAGCCAAAATCCTACAAGCGGTGGGAGAGAATGGCCAAGTAATCGTTGATATCATACCAGAACTCGAACAGATCATCGGCCAACAACCCCCAGTCCTAGAACTTTCTGGGAGTGCTGCCCAGAACCGGTTTAATTTACTCTTTAGCCAGTTTATTGGTGTCTTCACTACCCAAGAGCATCCCCTGGTCATATTTTTGGATGATTTACAGTGGGCAGATTTAGCTTCTTTGAATCTATTAAAGTTACTGATGGATGATTCAGAAGGGGGATATTTATTGCTCCTTGGAGCCTATCGAGATAATGAAGTTTTCCTCACCCATCCCCTAATGTTAACCCTGGAAGAAATTAAGAAGCAGGGGATAATGCCCTATACCTTAACTCTGAATCCCTTAGGTAAGCCAGAAATTACCTCCTTAATAGCTGATACCTTGCTGTGTTCTGCTGAAATTGCTTCACCTTTGGCCGATTTTATCTATCAAAAAACTCAGGGAAATCCTTTCTTTACCACACAGTTTTTGAAGGGGTTACATGACGATGGTTCGATTGAATTTAATGTCAATGTGGGGTCTTGGCAATGTGACATGTCTAAGGTTCGCCAGCTTACGCTGACCGATGATGTCGTGGAATTCATGATGGGTCGATTACAAAAATTATCACCGACAACCCAAGAAGTGATTAAAATAGCAGCCTGTATTGGCAATAAATTTAATCTCAAAACTTTAGCGCTGGCGGGTCAAAGAACTCCAGAAGAAACAGCCGTTCATTTATGGTCATCTTTAGCTGAAGGTTTTATTTTACCAGAAAGTGATGTCTATAAATTCTATTTGCAAAGTTCTCTACCTCAATCTACAATTCATGCTTCAAATCCCTGTTATCGATTTCTCCACGACCGGGTTCAACAAGCTGCCTATAGTTTAATTGAAGAAGACCAAAGAAAACAAACTCATTTAGAAATCGGTCGCCGGCTTTGGGAACATCTAGATACAGATGTCGAGAATGTTTTTGAGATTGTTGATCATCTCAATAGGGCAGAGGAACTGATCGGCGATCGCGCCCAGAGAGATGAAATTGCCCAACTCAATTTGCTGGCTGCTCAAAAAGCTAAAAGCACAACCGCTTACGCCGCAGCTAGAGAATATGCCAATGCGGGGGGCTCCTTCTTAGGAGAAAATAGTTGGTCAACTCAGTACGATCTAACTCTAGCTCTGTATGTCGCCACCCTAGAGGCCGAATTTTTAAGTACAAACTTTGAAGGCATTGAACGTCTCGCTGAAATTGTTCTTCAACGAGCGAAAAATATTCTCGATCGAGTTGAAGTCTATAACATTTTAATTCAGGCTGATATTAGTCAAAACAAGATGCAGAATGTGATAGATTCTGGTCTAAAAGTTTTGCAGATGTTAGAAATCACATTATCGGATGACCCCCGCGATCGGATCAAAAATTTACAACAACTCATCGATCTACCCGAAATGACAGATCCTTACAAGTTAGCGGCAATGGATCTGTTGACTAATATTATTACAACCGCTTGGATGGTCAATCCTGAATTATTGAAACAAATTACGTTTACAATGGTCAATCTGTCTCTAACATACGGCAACTGTTCCTGTTCGATTGTTGGCTATGCTTGGTATAGTATGTTGTTATGCGAAGGGTTGGGTGATATTGAACTTGGATATGAGTTGGGTGAACTGTCTGTTCAGTTAATCGATCGATTCAATGCTCTAGAGATTAAATCTCAAGTACTAAATATTGTCGCTGGAGTATCTCGACTTTGGAAACAACATCCCAAACAATGTATAGAATTAGAGCTAGAAGGAATCCAAAGTGGATTAGAGGCTGGTGATTTTGAATGCGCGAGTTATTCGGCAGCAGAATATTGCCATTTTCTTTTTCTGATGGGTGAAAATCTAGGTTTCGTCAGCAGTGAATTCCAAAAATACAAAGAGATGATTCAACGACTGAAGCAAGATTATCATCTAGATTACATCGCTACTTGGCAACAAATAATCCAGAATTTACAAGGAAATTCAGAAGATCTGACTCAGCTTTTTAGGGATGATTCACAGGGAGAATTGCAAAGAATACAGGAACTTATAGATGAAAATCAAACAGTATTGGTTTATCATTATCATCTCCTTAAAATAATGTTGTCTTATTTATTTAAGGATTATTTAAATGCTGTGGAAAATGCTATTTTGATCATTCCAGAAACAAAAGAAAATGGCAATAATATGTTTTCTATTCCGGCAATCTTTTATTCATCTCTAGCTTTGCTGGCTGGGGTGCGAGAAACTAGATTAGTTGAGACAGAACACTATTTGGAAAAAGTAGAACAGAATTTGCTTCAGATGGAATACTGGGCCAAGTTTGCTCCCCTGAATTATCAGCACCAATGCGATCTAATTCAAGCTGAAAAAGCACGAAACTTAGGTCAAAAGTGGGAAGCTGTGGAGTGTTATAAACGAGCGAGAACGGGGGCAAAGGAAGGTGAATATCTGCACCATGAGGCGATCGCCTGTGAGTTAACGGCAGAGTTTTATTTTGAACAAGACATGCCCGAAGTTGCCAAAATTTATCTCATTGATGCTTACTACGCTTATGCACACTGGGGCGCTCAAGCCAAAGTTGTAGACTTGGAACAACGGTATTCCCAGGTACTTGCTCCTATTCTAAATTCAGAAACAAGGTATACTACAGAGAACTTTGATTCCTCTAGAGCTACCTCTGTTCATCTGACTTCAACCAGTTCAGGGGCAAATATCTTTCTGGATTTTTCTTCAGCGATCAAAACCTCTCAAGCCCTATCTGGAGAAATAAATCTAGAACAATTACTGGCAAAATTGATACAATCTCTAATCGAAAATGCTGGAGCAACTAAAGGGGCTTTGCTGTTGCTGAAACAAGAAAGTTTATGGATTGAAGCGATCGCCGACTACATAGATGATGCATCCAGCATACAAATTCGTTCTTTGGCGCGCTCTCTCCCCCTAGCTTCGACTCAAGAACTCCCCCTGACTATCATCAATCGGGTTTGGCGCACTCGTGAAACTCTAGTCTTGAATCATTCAATCGAGGAATCCCGATTTTCCTCTGACGAGTACTTAAGCCAATCTTTACCCAAGAGTATACTGTGCCTGGCATTACAGAATCAAGGCAAACTGATCGCCATTCTTTATTTAGAAAATAACCTCACAACCGGCACCTTTACCAGCGATCGCCTAGAAGTTCTCAAACTGATCGGTACTCAAGCCACTATTTCCCTAGAAAATGCGCGACTTTACCAACAGTTAGAAGACTACAGTCACAACTTAGAAGAGAAAGTTGAACAGAGAACCCAACAATTACAAGAAAATAACCAACAATTGGAAAAAACTCTCCAACAATTGCAACAAACTCAAGCGCAATTAATTCAAACCGAAAAAATGTCTTCTTTGGGACAAATGGTAGCAGGAATTGCCCATGAAATCAACAATCCTATTAACTTTATTTCTGGGAATATCATGTACGCTCGCCAATATGTGCAAGATTTACTCGATCTAGTCAGCCTTTATGAGGAACACTCCTCGGAAGTGGATACAGCAATCGTCCAAAAATTAGAAGAAATAGAGTTAGATTATTTACGCTCAGATGTAGAGAGTTTGTTTAATTCCATGCAAGCCGGTAGCGAGCGCATTTATAAAATCATTCAAGGATTACGGAATTTTGCCCGACTCGATCAATCTAAGTATAAAAAAGTCGATATTCATGAAGGATTGGAAAATACTTTACTGCTCTTAAACCATCGTCTCAAGGCTCAACACAATCGTCCAGAAATTAAAATCCTGAAAAACTATAGTCCACTGCCTCTTATCCACTGCTGGGCTAGTCAACTGAATCAAGTATTTTTGAACCTTCTTACCAATGCCATTGATGCTTTAGAAAAAAATCCACCCGATCAATATCCTACCGTTCATATTACGACCACTATACTCGATTCCCAAAAGGTACAAATTTCTATCCAGGACAATGGTTCGGGCATGAGTAAAACCAATCTCCAAAAGGCTTTTGATCCCTTTTTTACGACGAAACCAGTCGGTCAAGGAACAGGATTGGGTTTATCAACCAGTTACCAAATTATTACCCAGCAACATAAAGGACAGTTACGATGTCTTTCTCAGCCGGGAGAGGGGACAGAGTTGATTATCGAAATTCCCATTTAAATCAGTCCAGCTTAATATGAGGCTAATCCGACCTAATATCATGACTTAAAAGTCTATTGGTTGCTGTTAATCAAAGCTAGAATTTGTTCAGCTATTCCCTCTACAATCGGCATCACTGATAAGCGGTTTCCCCGTTTCACCACTAATAGTTCTTCTGGGGAAAATTTCTGTTTTAATTCTGTAATTGAAATCAAGCGGGGAAATTTTTGTATAAACTCGATATCCACGGTTTGCCAGCGAGGAGCTTCTCGTGTCGCTTTCGGATCGTAATGTTTATCCTGGAGATTAAATTGGGTGGGATCGATGACATTCTCGGTAATCACTCTTGCTAATCCGGTAATGCCTGGGGGTTTGGCATTGGAGTGATAAATAAACACCCGATCGCCGACTTTCATTTGTCGTAAGAAGTTTCTGGCTTGATAGTTGCGTACTCCATCCCAAACCGTGGTGCGATCGCGCTCTAAATCCGTAATACTATAATCTGTCGGTTCTGATTTTAACAACCAATATGGCATGAATAATGGCACAGTTCACTAAATCTAGGGCTAGTTTATCATGGTCAAGGGGCGATCGCCTTTTCTTCAGACTCTAATTTTATTTATCCCTCAGTTGATTGCCTATAATTAGAAAATAAGGTCTCTCATCTTAATCCCATGTCAAAATCCCAAGAAAAGCCCAAGGGATGCGAATACTCCAGTATTCCTCTTTCTGTAATTATCCTCTGTTTAGGACTAGGCTATGGGTTATTTACGCAACGACACCGTTTACCTCTAGACCAACTTTTACCCCACATTAAAACCGCTATTGCAGCCTTAAACTTGCCCATCGGAGAAACTACTCCAGAGCCATCTATTAGCCCTTCTTCATTGCCTTCTTCCCCCTCCACGACTCCCTCCTCAGAGCCATCACTTAAGCCTTCTCCAACTGCCAAGAAACCAACTCCAGATCCCTCAATTCGTCCATCTCTCACCCCCGAAGAGGTTGTAGCATCTCCTTCTCCTTCCTCTGTCCCAAAGTCCGATCGAATAATCGCAATTCGAGGCATTTATCTGAGTCGATATCTGGCTACTGCAAACGCGAGTGAAAAGACAATCCGCGATCGCGTGCGCTACTATAAAAAACAAGGTATCAACACCATTATCCATGGCGTTTGGGGCAATGGTTGCACTATGTACAAGAGTGAAGTCATGGAGAAGAAACTAGGGTATGAAAGTTGTCCCAACCAGTTTCCGGATCAATGGCTAGATTGGCTGATTGATGAAGCGCATAAACAGGGGATGGAAGTTCATGCGTATTTCGAGAAAGGGATTAAGATTGACGAAAATAGCCCTATTTTTGATTTAGCGATCGATCAGCGCTGGATCGTAGCGGGAGTGGATAAAACCCATACAGGAATCGATCATTATGTGCTAGATGTAGCAGTCCCAAAAGTAGCGTCCTTGTTGACTGATGTCCTAGTGGAGTTTGTGGAAAAATACCCCGAAATTGATGCAGTGCAATGGGATGATTACTTAGGGTATCATGCCGAACTGCCTGGAAAGAGCGATCATACGCAAAAATTAACCGATTTTGTCCAAAATATGATTGCTCAAATGAAAGAAGCTAATCCTAACGTAAGCTTTGATATTTGTCATCATAATCCCTATTGGGCAAAAACCTATTTTGATGCAGATTGGGAAAACTGGGATGTGGATCGGGTATTTATCCAAGTCTACAATATGGATAACTTCCAAGATGAGATGAAGTATGTAGCAGCAAATGATGGAATTGCGATTACAGAGCGACAATTTGACTATTTACCTCAATTGGTGAATAATCCAGAAATCGATAGTATTTTGCTGTTTCCCTTGGAAAAACCAGATAAAATGGCGGCAACTTATCACCAGTTAATCGCCGAGAATGGGGAATAGGGGGGGTTAGAAACCTGGTTTCTTTGGACTTGTTGCACGCTGCATTCCCCAATGTCATAGCGATCGCTATCAAGAATGCTAAATTCGATCAATACTTTTCAGTAATCAATGATATTATACACCAATAAAAAGGTATTGAGATTGTTTCTTCTATTCCGAATCGCTTTGAAAATAAACCTTATCATACAAATCTACTAGAGAAATTTCGCAAGGAATCGCCTGAAACTGGATCACAGATTCAGGCTGACTATATTCTGATAACACCCATTGATTGGGTTCAGTTCGATAATATCGCTCCACATGCATCGTATATTGATCGATTAACAGATATTCTTGTAAGCTGGGAATTGTGCGATAGGCTTGAAACTTTTGACCACGATCGTATCCCTGGGTAGACTTCGATAAAACTTCAGCAATTAGAATGGGATTGGTGAGGGTATCCTTGCTCCCTTCTTGCAATTGTAATGCTCCTTGAACGACCATAACATCAGGGTAAGTATAGATCCGTTTTTCGGGAATCCACAATCGCTGATCGGTGGCGAAGACATCATAAGGCTGACGTTTGAGACAAAGATAAAGAGTTGCTCCCAAACTCATGGCAATCCTGTTATGATTTGGCATTGCACCCGTCATTAGAATAATCTCCCCATCAATATATTCATGGCGTTCATCACTATTTACTTCTTGCTCTAGATATTCTTCGGGAGTATAGGTTTGAGTTTTTTCTGCTTGCATCACAATAGGGGTAAAACCTCTGATATTTGGAGCAATTGTTGTGAGATTATTTCTTGATTATAATATAACAGATAAATCCAGTAGGGTGCGTTACGCTGGCGTAACG
>NZ_JAQMUE010000108.1 GCF_028330985.1 Roseofilum reptotaenium CS-1145
GAAGGACTCCATTTAATCTTTTTACCCTCTCATTCTCCCGAATTGCAGCCAGCGGAAAGATTGTGGCCAGCGGTAGATGAACCCATTGCTAATCGCTCGTTTGAGAATCTCGATCAGCTAGAAGAAGTGTTGTACCAGCGTTGCCAAACCTTATTGAAACAGCCAGAATTAATTGGAGGGTTAACCGATTTTTACGGGTGGAGTGAACTCACTGCTATATCACAACTTATTCAACGGACTTGATATCACCCCTTAAGCAAAAATATTTCTCTTTCTTGAACACACCCGCAATCGTAGTCCTGTCAGTTTCTTCATTAATCTTGTTAGCTGGGCTAATTACCCATTGTCATCAATCTAAGAGCCTTCCCTTGGCTTCAAGACCTTTCTTGTCAACGATCGCTTAACCAAAACTGACATTATCTATTTAATTATTAGACGTCTTGCATAAATGGGCATACTATGAATAGTAATCCAATAATTATCTATTCTTCTGCCTATTGCCTGACTTCTACAAGAAGCCTATTGATTAACGGAAGAACAAACCAGGGAAGTTGTAACCCACTCCTAAGGTTAATCCCCAATCTACAGCTCGCGCATCCCAAAAGCCAGTATTTAAGGTGGCATTAAACGTAAAGTTATTGCTAAAGGGCACATCAATGCCAGTGGTAACTAAGGGCCCATGAGTACCATTTCTTAGGTCTAAACCAAACCCACCGCCGATAAAGAGAGTGACAGGGGGGGCGTAGGGTTCGCGACTGAAGGGAATGTCATAGGTAAAGGGAATCGTGATGCTCGTACCATCCCCAATAATTACCGAGGGACGGAAGGAAAAATTTTCGGTAAAGGCAACTCGCGTTAACAAGGTACCGCCAGAACTACCGAGAGAAGATTCACCATGAAAGCCAATAGTTCCCCCTAAACCAATATAGCTAAAGCCATTATAGTATTGGGCACGTTCGTACCGCCGACGTTCAACTGAGTAGCTATTCTGACCTTCTGGAGCTTGGGCGAATTGTCCAGAAACGTTAGTTGCTCCGAGTCCTTGGGCATTGGTACTCCCTTGTCCTGGGACTTCAGAGTTAGAGGTAGCTTTCACGTGTTGAGGGGAGGTGAAGCTAGGGGGGGGAAGGGTTTGGGTGCGTACCGTATCGAGGGTAGCTTCAAAGGCTTCTGGACTAATGGCAGTGGGGGTTACGGGAATCTCTGGGGCTATATAGGGCGCTTCTAGGGGCGCATACCCTTGAGATTTAGTCGGATTTTCCCTTAGAGTTTGGGCTGATGTGGGTTGGGGGGAGATAATGCTCCACATCGCTGACGCGATCGCCAGAATACCCGCCAGATTAAGCAATAAATATAGATTAATATGCCTTAAAACCATGATAGTTAATGTCACTCCTCGATGAAACGGATACTCGCTCCAGGGATATCTTAAGCTAGATTGCCCATGGCGGCTACCACTTGCTGGGAAATAAAGGGCAGGAGGTGAACATTTTGGCTTTGTTCAGTAAAAATGACCAGTAAGTAGGGCCGGAGATTATCCCCCATTTCAATATAGGCGCTTTCATGGCGCAGCGTTCCCATTAAGCCCGATTTTGACCATAGAGCAGCCGTTGGCGGTAGACCTTGACCCAAGAAACCGAGGATAGAGTCTAGATTAGGGTCAATTTTCTGGCGCATCAAGGCCATCATTTCCTGAGAGGATTTGGAGGAAACGGCTACGCCACCGATAATACTATGTAGTAGGCGAGCGGTGGCATTGGTGGTTAAGCGATTTTGGTTTTCCATCTGGGGGCCTAAAAATAGGCGATCGCGGCCATAAGCTCCATACGTCCAATTCTTTTGGTTTACGTTAATAGACTCTAATTCTGGCCATCCCAAGGACTGAAAATAGCGGTTAACAATATTACGTTGGGACTTCCAGGTTTCAAAGGGGCCGCCGGAAAACGTGGGTCCGCTCGTCGTTCCGGTCAACACATCAAGGACTAAACTGGTAGCATCAGGATTGCGATCGCGGATCATATCTTGGATGGCTCGTTCCAATTCTGCACTAGGAAGAGCCATACCTGTTTCCAACCACTCATAGATAGCGACTAAATAAAACAGGGTGACCAAATGCGCAGGGGCGATCGCCTGTTTTCCTCGATATTCAAATCCCCTCACCGGGTGTTTCCAGAACTCTTCAGCCGATAGCGCTCCTCCTGTATTTACCCAAATAGGAGGGTCATAAACCACCCAAGTGAGCGCCACTTGATCTTGGCTCAGTTGGGGAAAAGCAGTCCAAGTATTATCCAAGATCTGATATCCCAGATGAGCTAAGTCTTTATCTTTGTGGAAAAAAGTCATGTTAATCCATTAAAAATAGGTCTAAGTTGGGCCCAGCTTGCTTTAGTGACCCTAATACAGGAGCATCAGTAAATCGCCGTATGATTGATGACATTTTCCTATAAAGCTAGGTTAAAAATCTCCTGTGCCGATAAATTGAACTGGGGAAAAGTAGGAGAAACAATGGGAGTATCTTCAGTAAAGGGAGCCATCTGATATTCCCCATCAACCAGGCTACAAACAAAAAAGGTTGGCTGCTTGGGGTTGCCGATCAGCTTTCTCGGCCCCAAGGCTGCATAATCAATAATCCAATATTCCTCGATACCCATTTCCTCATAATCTCGCAGTTTATTGTAGTAATCATCGCGCCAATTCGTAGAAACGACTTCAACAATTAATTTGAC
Organism: Roseofilum reptotaenium CS-1145; assembly: GCF_028330985.1. Lineage (NCBI taxonomy): Bacteria > Bacillati > Cyanobacteriota > Cyanophyceae > Desertifilales > Desertifilaceae > Roseofilum > Roseofilum reptotaenium. The sequence goes on from NZ_JAQMUE010000108.1 coordinate 2,727, forward strand.
TGAATCAGGATGTTGAATAATAGATTCGCTTTCCCACCGAGCTTCCGCACCCATAATGTCTTTGTTCAAAACAATGATGTCCGGTTCATAACCTGATTTGTCCCCTGTGGGCTTGACAATAGATTCTCTAGGAATTGTCCAAATCCCTCCTTTGCCCATCTGCCGAATCGCGATCAAGAGTTGCTCGATCAGGGAACCTGTTAAATCAGAATGTTTCCCCTTGGGCTTGGGCATTTCGATAATCACTCCATCATGCAATTCGTATCGGACTTCTGAGTTTTCAGGATACCAACTTATAAATTGATCAAAACTGTATACTTTGGGTTCGGCTTTAGCTTGAGTCATCGATCACTTTTCTCAAAGTTCAACGAGGAAAACCAGGTTTTCCCTATGTTCCTATTGTCTGCGCCCAGTGCTATAGACTAATCCTAAGATTGACCCCAAGAGCCACCAGCCGAGGAAATTAATACGAGAGTCAAAGAGGGTAATATCTAAAAGATGGAAGAGGCTAATTCCAGCAAAAGCAAGAAGATAACTGAATAAAATTGCCCCTTCAGTTTGACGGGGTAACCGGGAGAGGAGATGGGTGGCTTTGGCTAAGATCCAGGTGACTAAACAGAAGAACCAAATGGTTAGGGGAATACCCATTTCGGCCAGTAGCATTAAGGGTAAATTGTGGGGATGACCGATCCAATAGTTCATTTGGGTTTCATAGAGTGGGGAAAAACTCCGCAGTCCCCAACCGAGAAAAGGGCGTTGATGGACTAAGTCGATCGCAAATTGCCATTGGGTCGATCGCAGTTGCGCTAGGGGGCGATCGGGAAACATCTCATCGGTGAGCCTAGCCCAAATATAGGCAGGGACTACCATCCGCACCCATTGGCGGGATGGATCGACCCCAAAAGCCGACCACAGGATAAGTCCACAGACAGCCATCACTGCGGCGACTAACATGCGCCATCCCCAATAGAGAGCATAGGCTAAAACGGCTAAGGCGGCGATCGCCCAGGCATTGCGCGAATGGGTCAGAAATAAGGTGATGCCATCTAAAACGGTGGTTACTCCTAAGCCGATCCAAAACCAGCGTTTTTTGGGTTGTTTTTCTAGCAATAATCCTAAAGCGAGTATCCAAACGACCGCGAGATAGGCGGCTAAATCATTGGCATAGCCAAATATGGAAGAAATACGGCCGGGAGGGATACCACCCGCCGTTAGCGGCCAGTCAATGACAATACCCAGCCATCGGATGGGCCCTGACCATCCCCAAAACCGTTGCCCTAAGCCAATAATGGCGACTGGTAGAGAAGAAAATACTACCCAGGTGGCCATTCGACGCAGATGACCTGATGTACCGATCAGCTCTCCGAGGCCAACCAACAACAGAATAAAGGGCAGAAAATGGGCTAAACCGAGGGCTGCTTCTCCTGGAAACTCTGCCAGTAAGCACGTCAAGATTAAGCCTAAAGCAAAAATGATCGAGGCTTGGGTGAGGGGGCGACGTAAGGCGACCTCTCCCCGATCGCGTCCCATGTCAAAGAAGAAGACTAGCCCCAAGAGTAATCCCAATAAGGGGCTAAACACAAAGGTGGCTAACCAACCTTGCAGGCAAAACCAGGGTCTTTGGTCAGATGCAGAGGTCATGCCATTTCCCAAGCGGTGGAACGGGTAAGCCGAATTTGGGCGAGGGCAAAGATCATGGGAATAATACGGGTATAGTTGGTGGAGATCGCCCGCCAGCCCAGATCGGCAAAAAACCAGGCCCACAGGGTCGGCCCTAGGACGGCAAACAGGGTTCTGGCTGCCCCATAGCGAGCGGCATTAGTCGCCATACCAAGACTTGCTTTTTGCAGAATAATTTGGGATTGAATCTTGGTGGCGGCGATCGCTCCCCCGCGCACCAAAGCTTGTTTTGCAGCTTGATAGGCAGCAAAATGGAGAGCAAATTGTTGGGCTAGTTTTTGCACCAACAGGGGCCGAATCACAGAATTGACGGCTAAGGCACATCCCCCTTTCAGAAATACAGCGATCGGGTCTTTCTGAGTCGATAAAGGCAGAGGTTCGGCAAAATCTGCTTTTGCGAGTGCTTTACGGATACGCTCTTTTAAGCCTCGTTTTTGCTCGGCTGGTAGCTTTTTCCAGGAGCGACGAATCAGGTGTAAAAAGATTTCGGCTTCGAGTTCTGTGGTGGAGAGTTCCTGAGAATAGGGCAGTTTGAGATAACGAGAGACTTGAATGAGCACTTGGCGATAGGTAATAGTTTGGGTTTGTCCCCGTAAAACGGTGAAGCCATCAGCAGCTAAGAATTGGAAGCGCTCTTCTATGGTATCAATCCACTGTTGGCGATTTTGACTTTGAACGGCGATCGGATCGGGGGTATAAACATAATCTAGGGGGTTTAGCTTACGCTGAAATAGCAGATGGGTTAACTGCTGTAACTCTTCTTCTGTGGCTAGTTCTAGGACTGCTCTTAGTTCATCCACATTCTTTACCTCAACTGAATTGGGGGGCGGTCAACTCCGATTATTTATAGAATCTACAGTAAAGATGATTTGAAAACGGTTAATACTATTGAAAATTTTAGAGTTGGGTTGAAGTCCGCTTTCCATTTTACCGTGAGATCGCCATCCCTAGCTGGCCAGACCTTCAGCGTTGTCATTTTCTGGCGATCGGCCCATTCCTCCCCAGCACCCAGAGGCAACAGTATAATCAACTGCTACCCCTTTCCCCTTGATCTAAGTAATTTAGCAAGGAGTTCAACAGGATACAATGATTCATAATTCCAGTCATGCTAGGGGGTAGCAATTATGGTTTGGAACACAGGGGATCAAATCGGAGAAAACGGCAAATACACTATTGAGAAACCGTTAGAGCCTGGGCGTTTTTCCTCGACCTTTCTGGCTTATTATACTGAGGGTGAGAACAAAGAACGTTTGGTGATTAAAGCCTTGAAGATGTTTGATGGCAAAAACACGACCAAAACACCAGCAGAAATCAAAGATTTAAATAATAAATTACACAAGGAAGCGACCCGATTAGGCCAGCGCGATCATCCCCATGTGGTTAAATTGATTGATGAAGAATTTATAGAAACAGATAGTTATGAGAATGAATTAGTTTGTCTACCGATGGAATATATTTCCAAGGTCAGCTTAGAGGACTTAGACAAGCGAGTTTTACCGGAAAAAGAAGCCCTGCGCTATATTCGCCAAATTGGAGAGGCCTTAATCGCTGTCTATAAAAAAGGGTTAGTGCATTTAGATGTTAAACCGAATAATATTTTAATCCGGCAAAAAACGGATGAAGCCGTGTTAATTGGATTTGATTTTTCCAGAGCGCCGTCTCGTGGATTTAGAAAAAAAGTCGAACTTTTGCCTCCGATGGATTTTCTGCGCTGGAGTGGTATCGGACGGATAAAGAGTTAGGAAAATTGGGGGCGTGGAGTGATGTTTATAGTTTAGCGGCAGTATTGTATTGGTTATTAACCGGTGTCGTTCCCCCTAGTACAGATGACCGAGATCGTGGTAAGCAAACATTAAAATCGGTGACAGAGTTGAATCCAGAGATTTCTGACCGGGTTAAAAATGCCATTGAGGAAGGCATGAAAATTAAGCCAGATGCTCGACCGCAAACAGTGAAAAAGTGGTTAAATAAATTAGGGGGATATCGACTCAGTTTAGATTGTTTTGATAGCCCAAAGTGGGGAGCAGTGGGAGCAATAGCAGGGATAGTGGCAGCATTAGGTACGGTAGCTGGGCTATATATTGCGTGGATGAGCTGGAAAAATTCGACTCCATCTCCTCAAGTAGAACCCACACCAAACCAATTAAAAATTAAAAATTAAAAATGGATTTTGTAGGGGCGAGTTTAACCAAAATCTAGAAGAGAAACCATCGACTCACTAAACCCGTCCCCACCCTAGAAATTAATTAACAGCAAATCCGGTGTATGGACGCATCAAAGGTTCGCGAAAAGCTAAAACAATATCAGATTTAGGCACTCCTTTTTCCACTAGCTCATTAGCGATACCAATTTCTGTACCATCATGGTGTATCCAAATTTTGTCTTTCCTAATCGACAAGTGCAAAGTACATCCATACTGCGGTCTGCGGTTTTCCCAACCGGTATTGACGACTTGATAATGGTCGCGTTGGAGATCGAAAATGAGTTCGGTTTGCGCTTCTCCCTCAGATTTAAAGGGTTTAGCGTGTTCGGTTAACAGTTCTTGGATGTAGGAACGATAGCGCTCTATTTTTTCCATTCTGCAATCACCTCTTCAACGGAATCATAAATAATTAACGAAATTTCATAGTGATTCACAACCATTTGTACAAAGGGAAGTGAAAAGAATTGTTGGTAGATATCTAGGGGAACGGCTAGATAAAGAGTGCGTTCCGGTTGTTTGGCTTGTAGGGCAAGGCGATAGGTCATAAACTGCCCTACAGCTCCGTGAAATTCATACAGGTTAGAGGGGCCAAGAAAGCTCTTAATTTCAACAGCAATTTTTTTGTTATCTCGTTCTGCGGCTAGGATTTGTTCAGCTCCTAGGTCAATTTTTACGGTAGCGCCACCGGTCTTAATTTCTAGGGGGTCGTCAGTAATCAGCCAACCTTCTTTTTCTAAGGCAGTTTTCACCACATCATGAAATAGGTCTTTGGCCATAGTGGATTGAGTGAGGTTGTGGATTGTAGTCAGGGTAGTAGTGGACTGTTTCATCTAAAATAGGGCTTTGTTTGTAGTAAGCACTCTTCGTGCTTAAAAGCCTAGCTGGAGATTGCTCAATCCCTCACTACAAACAAAATCTAATGCACCATTTTAGATGAAACAATCCAGTAGGTGCCCTGCGCTGTCGCTAACGCACCCTACGCCTTGATTATAGCTTCCCTACAGCGCCCCCTGAGCGGAGTCGAAGGGGGCGCTCAGAGGGCAGCGTGGCTCGTGGGAGAGGGATTTTCCTTCGGACATGAAAGAGAGAGGGCAAAATCTTGTGGAATAATAGGAAGTATGGCGTAGCAGACGATTATCATGTATTGGACAAGGGGACAACGCATTGGTGGGGGTCGATATGAGATTGTCGATGAGTTGGGACAAGGTGGATTTGGACTCACGTATAAGGCCAAACATCTTGATTTGGATTCGTTTTGCGTGATTAAGGCGATTGGCGCGTGGTTGCGGAAACAGCCGAACTATAACCGGTTTGTGGAGCGGTTTCGGGATGAGGGGAAGCAGTTGGCTCAGTTGGCACAGGAAAAGCCCCATCCCCATATTGTGCGCGTGTTTGATTTGTTTCGGGAACCCCATCAGAACTATCCGGGGTTTGAGATTGATTGCTTGGTGATGGATTTTATTGCTGGGGAGACGCTGGAGATGGAGGTGCATCAGCGCGGGAAACTGCCCGAAACGGAGGCAGTGCGGTATGTGCGGCAGATTGGAGACGCTTTGATTGAGGTTCACAAGCGGGGGTTGCTGCATTGGGATGTCACGCCGATGAATATTATGATTCGTCCGCAAAAGGAAGCGGTGTTAATTGATTTTGGCATTGCTGGAGATTGTCCCCCCAGTTCGTTTTCTCGAAAATTCGGGAATGAAGCGTTTGCACCCTATGAGCAGTTGATGTTAGGAAAACGAGAAAAACAGTGCGATATCTATACATTGGGCGCTTCGTTATATTATGGGGTGACGCAACAAGTGCCGACGCTTTCTAATGCGCGAAAATTGGATAATGAGCGGTTAATTGAACCGATTCAATATGCGTCGATTAGTTCTCAGGTGAATGATGCCATTTTGTGGGCGATGGCGCTAGAGCCGGAAAAACGTCCGCAGTCGATGGAGGAGTGGTTGGGGTCGTTTTCTGGGGAAGAGGAGGATGATTTAAGTTCGGATAAAGGGGTTGATTATCGGCGGTTGCAGCACCTGTTGCAGCAGCAGCAGTGGAGGGAAGCGGATATCGAAACAGCCGAGAGAATGCTGAAAGTGACGGGAAAAGAAAAAAGGGGTTGTCTGGATACTGAAGATATTGATAATTTTCCTTGTACTGACCTGCGAACGATTGACCGGTTATGGGTCAAATATAGCAAGGGTCAATGGGGGTTTTCTGTACAGAAGAAAATTTACCAGAGTTTGGGCGGCAGGAGGGAGTCTGATCTAGAAATCTTGGAAAAATTTGGCGATCGCGTGGGCTGGTGCAAGGACGGAGAATGGATGAACTACAATGACCTCGCTTTTCCTTTGAGTATAAGAGGACACTTGCCTAACATGGATTGGGATATAATTGGGAATGCGATTCTCTTCTCTCGCGTCGAGACTTGTAGATTGTAACCTGTAAGGCTTTCCGAATTTCAATAAGTTTGAAACAGGGAACAGGGAACGGTTTAATCAGATATATACCTAAATGACAGAGATTAACGATTTCAAAGATTTAAAAATTTGGCAAAAAGGGATGGATATTGCACAACAGTGCTATCTTTTGACTAGGCTTTTCCCTAAAGATGAGTTATACGGGATGGTTCAGCAAATTAGAAGAAGTGCGGTTTCTATTTCAGCTAACATAGCTGAAGGATATGGTAGAAGATCTAGAGGAGATTATGTAAGATTTTTAAATATTGCCCAGGGTTCAGGTTATGAACTAGAAACTCATCTAATTATATCTCAAAGAGTAGGGCTATGTGAAACAGAAAAGATAGACATGATTTTGAGTTTATTGAAAGAAGAAAGTAGAATGATTATTAATCTGATCAAGAAGTTAGAACGTTAAAATCTGTTCCCTGTTCCCCGTTCCCCCAAGATTATGACCAGTATCACCATTGACAATTTTGATGATGATCTCGGCACTCTCCTACAAGAGCGAGCGAAATTGAATGGGCGCTCAATAGAAGCAGAAGCCAAGCAAATTCTCTCTGATGCTTTGACCCAACCAGATCAACCCCCATTAAATCTTGCCTTAGCCATTAAGCAAAGATTCTCTCAATTCGATGATTTTGAACTGCCCACGATTCCTAGAGAGCCTTTAAGAGAACCGCCTGATTTTCTCGATTTACATGATTGTACTTGATACTAATATTATCTCTGAACTCATGCGACCCCAGGGCAATGTAGAAGTCTATCAATGGGTCTCAAATCAACCGATCTCTAATCTTTTTACAACTACGATCACTCAAGCTGAAGTTCTCTATGGTATTGCTTTGTTGCCTTCTGGAAAACGCAAAAATGAACTCAGTCAAGCGGCTCAATTGATGTTCCAGGAAGAGTTTCCCGGGCGAATTTTACCCTTTGATGAAAAAGCAGCGATATCTTTTGCCCAAATTGCTACCCAAAGAAGACGAATGGGTAAGCCCATATCTCAAGCTGATGCTCAAATTGCTAGTATTTGCAACAGTTTTGACATCCTCCCCGCCCGCCGCTTCGCTCTGGACGGGGATTCCCTGTCTATTCAAGCAGTATCAAATAACGATAACTGCTTGAATTCCAGATGAGTTGACGCTTCAACGGTTGCTGCTCCCTTGACGGAAGTCTTACGC